>CAISKG010000180.1 GCA_903885855.1 uncultured Planctomycetaceae bacterium | reverse complement strand
CGTGACCTTTTCCACTCGAGGCACCCCCGAAAAAGCCCGGGGTTTTCGGGGGTGTCGGCCGCCGCAACCAGCGGCGGAGCACTGTATCCACAGCCAGCTAGCGCACCGGGCGATTGCGGCCGAGGATGGCCCGCTCCTGCCAGCGGAGCGCCAGGATCGTGACGAGCGTCGCGGCGGCGATCTGCACGGCGAGGGCCGTCAGCGGGATCCACGCCGCCGGGTCGTAGGTGCCGAGGTTCTGCCAGAACGCCGGTACGCCGTCCCCCTCGCTCCGGCAGCCGCGATGCGCCCAGTAGAGCGGCGAGAAGACCTTCGCGAGAACGGCGAGCACGCCCCCGCGGATCGGAAGGATCGTGGCGCCGAGCAGGATCTGGGGCGTGATCAGCAGCGGCACCGCGAGGACACCCTTGTCGGTGGAACGGACGCAGGCCGAGACGATCAGCCCGATCGCCGCGCAGGCCACCGCGGCCATCCAGTTGAAGGTGGCCGACAGCACGGCGCTCCGCCGGTAGATCTCCACCGGGCCCTCGCCGCCGAACGCCTCGCGGATCAGGAAACCGAGCTCGACCGTGGACCTGAAGATCGCCACCTGCACCGCGAGGACGACGGCCAGGGCCGCGATCTTCGCGACCACGTAGGCGGCGAACCACAGGCCGTGCCGCCGCTCGAGATCGAGCATCGGCCGCTCCTTGACGATCTCCCGGAATCCGGTCACGAACCCGAGGATCACCATGCAGATGCTCATCAGCGAGAGCCACTTGAAGGTGCCGCCCGGATCGATGATCTCGCGATCGGGGGCCAGTGGGAGCGTGTCGGCGAGGGCGTCGCGTACGAGCCTGTCGGTGGAAGGCTCGCGCAGATGCGCGAGGAGCTTCGGCTGGCTGTCGAGGAACACGCGCAACTGCCCGGACACGCTGGCATTCTGCTCGCTGACGCTGTCGGTGGAGATCGCCTCGCGGACCTCTCCCCAGACGTCGGCCAGCACCTCCTTCTCGCCCGGGTCGAGCAGCCGTGTCAGCGTGAGGGGATTCCTGAAGCGGATGTCGGCGAAGCCGGCCAGCACGGCCACCGCGAGCGCCAGCGGCAAGAGCAGCGACATTGCCATCCCCACGCGGTCGCGGATGACCGTCTCGACCTCGCGGCGGAAAAACGTGGCGACTTGGCGGGGGAATCCCGGGATCGAGACGGCCGCGAGCGAGGCGACCCGCTCGGCGGAAGGGGCCGCTGCCCGCGGCCCCCCCTCGCGCGCCTCGGGGGGCGGGGGCCCGACGGCACGGTGCTCCTTCCAGCGGGCGGACCAGAAGCCCGGAGGCCTGTCCTCGATGGCCACGTAGATGTCGGTCAGTCGATGCACGCCGAAGTAACGGCGGGCGTCGGCGAGCGTGCCGAACCACACCACCTCGCCGTGCCCCAGGATCAGGAGCTTGTCGGCCCGGTCGACGTTGTCGAGATGGTGCGTGACCGCGACGACCGTCGTGCCCGCATGGGCGCGCTCGGCCAGCAGCCTCATGATGCGCGCTTCGGTGGCCGGATCGAGGCTGGAGGTCGCCTCGTCGATCAGGAGCAGCCCCGGCGACGCGAGCATCTCCGCGGCGAGGCTCGCCCGCTTCATCTCGCCGCCGGAAAGCGTGGCGATCGGATGGTGTCGCACCCTCCCGAGATCGACTTCCGCGACGACGCGGTCGATCGCGGCCCGCCGTTCCACGATCGACGTGCCCGCCGGCAGCCGGACCTCCGAGGCGTAGAGGAGCGCCCGGTCGACGGGCAGGGCCGGGGGATTGACGTCCTGTTGGGGGACGTACCCGATCGCGCCGCGGAGGACGTCGGCCTTGGCGAAGACGTCGTGGCCGCCGACGAGCAGCCGGCCGGCCGCCAGTCGCCGCTCGCCGAGGATCGCGCGCATGAGCGTACTCTTGCCCGCCCCGCTCGGGCCGAGCACGCAGACGAACTCCCCCGGCTCGATGCGGAAGCTCACGTCAGCGAGGAGCGTTTCCCGTTCGCCGGGCTCCCGGTCACCGGGCGCCGACACGGTCACCCCGGAAGCCGTCACCGACAGGCCGGGCATGTGTACGGGCGTCATCGGGCGCGGGTTCCACCGGTGTTCCGTCGGGACGCGGGGCTCCGCCGCCGCCGTCGTGTTCCACCTCTCCGTTCGGGTCGGTCAGGATATCATCTGCCGCCGCTCCATACCCGCGCCCGCCGACCGACCGCCGCATGACGCCGCGCCGCACCGATCTCGACGCCCTGCGCGGGTTCGCCATGCTCCTTGGCGTCGCCCTCCACGCCTCGGCGAGCTTCTTCGCGTTTCCCTGGCCGGTCCACGACACCCGTCCGAGCGCCGTCCTGCCGCTGCTGCTCGGGGCGGTGCACGGCTTCCGCATGCCGCTCTTCTTCCTGCTCAGCGGCTACTTCACGATGCTCGTCCATCGCCGCCGGGGGCTGAGGAGCCTCCTCGAGCAGCGGTTCGCCCGCATCGTGCTGCCGCTGATGATCGCCGTCGCGACGATCGTGCCGCTCGACATGGCGATCGAGGACGCCGCGCGGCGCACGATCCGACCGGAGCCCGCCGTCGCCGAGGTGCTCTCCGGCGACGAGGCGGCGGTGCGCCGCCGGCTGGCCGAGCGTGGGGCGACCGAGGCCAGGGACGCCTTCTACCGCCGGACGCCGCTGGCCTGGGCCGTCCTCCACGGCGACCCGGCGATCGTGGCCGCGGTGCTCGACGCCGGCGCCGACGTCGACGAGCGCGACACCAGCGGCAACACGCCCCTCCACGTGGTGGCCTTCTTCGGCCGGGACGAGGCCGGCCGCCTACTGCTCGCGCGGGGGGGCGATGGGAGTGCCCGCAACGTCTCTGGCCGCCTGCCCGCCGCGATGCTGGCGCTGCCCGCCGATGTGGCCGCCGAGTTCGCGCCGCTGGTCGGCCTCGACGCGCTCGCGGTGGACGACGTCCTGGAGGGACGCGCGCGGCTCAGCGGCATGCTCCCCGCGGGCCCGAACGCCGAGGGCACCGAGGGCGGGGTGCTCGACCGGATCACGCTCGCGTGGTCGCGGACGTTGTCGTCGGAGCGGCTCCGGGTGCGCTTCGGCGGGCGGTCGCTCCATCTCGTCCAGACGAACGTCTTCGACCACCTGTGGTTCCTGTGGTTCCTCTGCTGGCTCGTCGGCCTCTTCGCCCTCCTCGCCACGACGGGCCTGCTCCCCTCCGGACGCGGGCGGTGGTGGCTCGTGCCGGCCTCCTGCCTGCCGCAGGCGGTGACGGGCCTGTCGTTGGCCGGCTCCTTCGGGCCCGACACCTCGCTCGGGATCCTGCCGAAGCCGCACGTGCTCGCGTTCTACGCCTGTTTCTTCTTCTTCGGCGTCGCGACCCACGCAGCCGAGGGGCTCGACGCGCGGCTCGGGAGCCGCTGGCGGATCCTGCTGCCGGCGGCGGTCGTCCTCCTGGCGGCCGGGATCGCGACGATGAACGACCGCCTGTCCGCCACGCTCCTGCAGCCCGCCTACGCCTGGACGATGTCGCTGGGCCTGATCGGCCTCTTCTGCCGACTGTTCCCCGAACCCCGCCCGACGGTGACGTGGCTGGCCGACGCCTCGTACTGGATCTATCTCGTCCACGTGCCGGTGGTGATGGCGGCGCAATGGATCGTGCGTGGCTGGCCGCTGCCCGCGGAGCTGAAGTTCGCCCTGGTCCTCGGCATGGCGACGCCGCTGCTGCTGGCCAGCTACCGCTGGTGCGTGCGCCCCACCGCCATCGGCAGGCTGCTCAACGGGCCCCGGTCGTGACGGCGACGTCAGTAGCGATGGTCGTCGGGGTCGTAGTCGGGCGAGAGGGAGATGTTCCCCTCCGCATCGGCGACGTACTTGAAGCGGTGATCGACCAGCCGGCGGAGAAACCGCGACTGCCCGAGTGACGCGATGAACTTCTTGAACGTCTTGCCCCTGGCGTCGAGCGGGTGTTCGGAGGCGAACGTGAACATCGGCAGCAGCATCTCGTCGCTGTTGGACTCGTTGTGCCAGACGTGCTGCGGGGGATCGAACGGATTCCGCGGATTGGCGGCGGAGTTGTCGTAGGAGCATTCCGCCTCGAACCGCGTGCCGGCCGGGAAGCGGCGGGGCCGCGCGAGGTCGTAGGCCGATTGCCAGTTGTAGTCCCACTGGGGCACGCGGAGAATCCGCAGCGGTTCGGGCTCGTCGGGCAGGAAGGCCCTGATCTCGATCCATCGGGCGAGCCGGTGTGCGTGCGGCACGAGCCCCACGAGATCCGCATCCTCCGGGAGGGTCCAGCTACCGCGGACGCGGAAGTCGGCGACGCCGCGTGGCACGACCGCGAAGTCACCGGAGACGTACACCATGTTCAGCGTCTCGCGGGCCGGCCGCTTCTCGAGCCAGATGCCGATCCGGCTGGAATCGGTCTCGGTCTTTCCGGTGCGGACGTAGTGCGTCTGCGCCGAGATGTCGCAACCCGCCGGGATCACGAGGGCCACGCCGTCGGGAGCGACCGTCGCCCGCACTCCGGGCACGAAACCGCTCACGAACGCGGCCCGCGGCTGTCCGTCGTCGCGCACGGGCGGCACCCGGAAGCCGATGCCGTGCGGATCCTGGAAGCCGGGGCCCCGGTCGTCGGGGTGAGCGAACCCCTCGCGGCCGCCGTGCTTCCGCACCGCTTCCTCCGCGGTCTCGCGGGGCAAGTGACCGATGAGGGCGTGATGGACGACCTTGGGATTGCGCGGCAGGAACTGGATCGCCCGCAGCCGCAGGTCCTCCGGGCGATCGAGCGGAAAGACGATGTTGCGGTAGAGGTCGTTGCCGTGGGAGCCGAGCTGCGTCGGTTCCGGCTGCTCCAGCACGATGTCGGGGGGACCGAGATCCTCCTGGAAGGCCGACATGTCGGGCAGCGGCTCGAGCGGCGGCGTCTCGGCGGGATCACCCTCCGGCTTGCCGTCGGCCACCCACTGCCGCAGCATCGCCACGTCGGCGGCCGTCGGCGGCTTCGGCCATTTGAAGTCGAGTGCGCTCTCGATCTGCGCCGGAGGCATCCGCCGGGCCTCGATCTCCTCGATCGCGATCTCCGTCCAATTCACCGCGTCGTCGTAGGTGAGCAACTCGAAGGGGCCGGCCCGATTCGGGCTGTGGCACTTCTGGCAGTGGGCGTGCAGGAACGGGAGGACGTGCCTCGAGAACGTCACGGCGTCACGTGCCGGCGCCCGAGCCACGGGCCGCTCCGGCCGGTCGAGCGGGCATCCCGCCGGCGTCGTGACGGGCACCCTCACCTCCCGGCCGGCGAGCAGGTCATCGATGGCGTCGGCGAGTTCGGGATCGGGGTCGCCGGGGGTCATCACGCCGCGGATCTTGTAACGATCGTCGATCCGACCCGAGTATCGGATTCGTCGCTCGCGATCGACGAGCACCGCCTGGGGCGTGGTGGTGGCGCCGACGGCGTCAGCCACCGTGAACGAGGTGTCGAGGGCGATGGGGAACGTGATCCCGAACTGCGCGCGGTAGGCGGCGACCTCCGCCGGATCGTCACACTCGCACACCACCCCCACGACGCTGACGCCGGCCTCCGCGAACCGCCGCGCCAGCACCTCGAGCACGGGCGCGTAGTCCTGCGCGAGCGGGCAGGATGGGTGGAGGAAGGCGTAGCAGACGGCCCGTCCGTCCGCCCCGAGGAGGTCGGCGAACGGCACGGCCTCCCCATCGAGCGACTGCACCGCGAGCCGATCCGCGGGGAGCGGTTCCGTCGGCGCCGCGACCGCGGCGGTCGCCACCAGCCAGGTCACGCACAGGGCCCGAACGAGATGGTGATGCATCCTGTCCAGCATAGGCGGACCCCTCCGCGGCCGCCACCGAAGGGTGGCTCCGGATGGCCGCCGCATTCCGCAGCGCGCGATCGACGCGTCGCCGGGGGGCCCCGCACCCGGGGGCGTCAGATCTTCTCGTGCGGCGATGCCTTGTCGGCCACGAGGATGTCGGTGCCGGCCCGCTTGTCGTCGGGCGTGAGGATCTGCTCCTCGTAGTAGGACCGCTCGGTGTTGACCTCCCAGGGGTCGAGTTCGGGCCGGTCGAGGAGCCGCAGCGCCGCATGGTGGCCGGCGAGCATCGAGTGGTCCTGGTTGTTGTAGCGGTGCATGCCGTTGCGGCCGACGGTCTGGAGATTGGAGTAGCCCTGGAAGTAGGCCCGCAGGGAGTCGACGTGGCGGCGGTACTCGGCGTCGTAAACCGGATACGCCTTGAGTTCGCGGATCACGTGACCGTCGACGCCGAGATCGGATTCGCCGGCCAGGCCGAGTGCGACGAGCTCCCGGCGCGCCAGCGCGACGAGATCGGCGTCCGCCATCGTCCACAGCTCGTCGCCCCGGGAGCAGAAGTACTCCATGCCCAGCGTGGTGCCGTTGCCCGGCGCCACCATGTCGGCCGACCAGTTGCGGAAGTTCTGGATGCGGCCCACGCGAACGCCGCCGGAGTGGATGTAGATCCAGTTGTCCGGAAACAGGTCGGCCCTGCGGCAGGTGAGGGCCACGATGAGGAAATCGCGGTAGCGGAGTCCCTCGGCGGCCTCCCGGGGGAGGGCCGGGGCGGCCGGGTCGAGGCATGTGACGAGCGCCGAGAGCGGCATCGACGAGATGACCTGCTCGCAGGCGATCTCGTGGCGGGCGCCGCCATGCTCGACGACCACCCTGTCGACCCGGCCGGCGGCGTGATGCATCGCCACCACGCGGGCTTCCGTCACGACCCGGCCTCCGGCCGCCTCGATCTTGCGCGCCGCCGACTCCCAGAGCATGCCGGGGCCGAGCCTCGGGTAGTCGAACTCCTTGATCAGCGTCTTCACCCGGCCGCTGTTGCGGATCGCGTTCAGCACCGCCGTCACGAAGGTGAGGCCGTGGATCCGCTGGGCCGCCCAATCGGCACGGATCTCGGAGCAGGGGATGCCCCAGACCTTCTCGGTGTAGGTCTTGAAGAACGTCCGGTAGAGCCGGTCGCCGAACCGGTTGCGGACCCAATCCTCGAACGAATCCTCGGGGCGCCGGGGAAAGAGCCGTGCCCACAGGTAGCTGAGCAACATCCGCACGCTCTCGGCGAGCCCGAGGTTGCGGAGCGTGTCGAAGATCTGGAGCGGGTAGTGGTAGAAGCGGCCGCGGTAGAAAATGCGCGACAGCCGCGGCACCTTGAGCATCGGCTCGTCCATCATGTCGGCCCAGAGCCGCTTCACGTCGTCGCTCTTGGTGAAGAAGCGGTGGCCGCCGATGTCGATCCGATTCCCCCCCCAGACGTGCGTCCGCGCGATCCCGCCGATCCACGGCGACGCCTCGAGCACCAGCGGCGCGTGTCCCGATCGGGCGAGCTCGAACGCCGCCGTGAGGCCCGCCGGCCCGGCGCCGACGATGACGTGAGATGCGCGTTCCGGGAGGTGGGGCATGATCGCCGGAGCGTCACGGTGTTTTGGGAGCGGGCCGCAATGGTAAGAGCCTGATGGAGTCGCAAGGTACGTCAATGCCCCGTTCGGGTGGGGACGCGCCGAGACGCCCTCCCGCCGGCGGTGGAATCGCTACCGTGCGTGCGATCGCGCGGCTGCGGCGTCGGGCCGTCCGCGGCGAAAATCCGCGATTTTTCCCGGGTGTCCCCACCCCGCACCCGGCGGCGCATCGCCGCGTGGAGGGCTCCCGTCGCCCTCCCGGATGCGGGCGGGGCGGGCTTTTTCCCGCGCGCCGGGACAGGGTGTACATTGGTGGGCGGGGTTCCAGGACAGCCGGCCGGCCAGCGTGTGCATGGACGTCAAGCAGATTCAGCAGGCCGTGGTCCCGCCGCCGCGGCCGGGCGACGCGCCGGAAATCAGCGTGATCATGCCCACGACGTCGTGGGCCGGTGTGTTCGAGCCGTGTGCCCGTCGCGTGCTCGACATGCTCGACGCGGCGCCCTGCGCCGCGGAGTTCGTCGTCGTGTACGACGGCGTCATGCCCGAGCCGCCGGGCTGGCTGTGTCGTCCGAGCGTCCGCATCCTGACCACCCGCGAGGTGCGCGGGCCGGCCGCGGCCCGCAACCTGGGCGCGGATCAGGCCCGGGGCAGCGTGCTGTTCTTCGTCGACGCCGACGTCGAGCTGGCGACCGACGCCCTCGGCAGGGTCCACGGCACGCTCGCGTGCGACGACGCCCCCATCGCCATGTTCGGGGCCTATGACGACGCTCCGACGGATCGCCGCACGGTGAGCCGGTTCCGCAACCTGCTCCATCACCACACCCACGTCACCCACGCCGGCGACGCCGGCACCTTCTGGGCGGGATGCGGCGCCGTCCGGGCGGCGCAGTTCCACGACGTCGGTGGCTTCGACGAGACCTACGCACGGCCGAGCATCGAGGACGTCGAACTCGGCACCCGGATCGCCGCCAGTGGCGGCCGGATCGTGCTCGATCCGCTCCTGCAGGGCAAGCACCACAAGGCATGGTCGCTGTGGTCGATGGTCGCCACCGACGTCTCCTGCCGTGCCATTCCCTGGACGCGGCTCATCCTGGCGCATCGCCACCTCCCGGCGACGCTGAACACCGACTGGCCGAGCCGGGCCAGCGGGGTGCTCGCGATCGCCGCGGTGGCCGCCGCCCTGGCGGCGGTGCATCCGGCATGGTCCACCTCCGGCCTCCTGACCGCCCTGGCCTGCGTCGCCGGCGTGGTCGCGCTGAACGCGGGCTTCTACCGGCTCTGCATGCGGCGATACGGCGCGGCGTTCGCCGCGGCGGCCGTCGGGCTCCATCTGCTCTTCTTCTGCTATTCGTCGCTGGCGTTCGGGGGCGTGGCGCTGGCGTCGTGCATCCCCGGCGGCGCCCGACCGGGCGACGCCACCGGCGCCCGTCGGGCATTCCCCGGATCGCGGCCTCCGCGACGGCCCGCCGGGATGGCGGTCGGTGCCGAGCCGTTGACGGCGTCGCCGCCATGAACGCCCCTCCGCCGCCGTCGTCCCACGCGCGCCCGGGCGCCCGCGCCGGGCTCGCCGCGGCGCGCATCCTGCCCGTCGCGCTGCGATCATGAAGTCGCGTCTGTCGTGGCCTGCGGTGCTCGCCGGCCTCCTCGGCGCCGTGTTCATGATCGCCATGCTGGCGGCGACGGTCGAACGGTGGCTGTCGCCGTCGGGAAGCGACCTGGAGGATCGGTTCTTCGAGTACGCCTCGTTCCGGGAGGGGGTGTATCCCAACGCGTTCATCGAGCCGGAGTACGGCGAGTTGGAGGAACGCTGGAGCGTCTATCCCCCCTACGCATTCCCGATGCTCGCGCCGATCTTCGAGCCCGGCGGGTTCCTCCAGGGCCGCCTCCTCATCCAGCTGTTTTCCTACGCCTCCCTGTTCGTCATGGGGCGCTACGGATTCCGCACGCTGTCGCCCTACGGTCGTCCGCTCGCGATCCTCGGCGCCGTCCTGCCGTTGGCCGTCGCCGGCAACATCACGGTGATCCGAACCGAGCAGTTCTCCATCCTCTGTGTCGGCCTGATCGTCATGCAGATGGAGCTCCTCGACCGGGGGAAGCCCGCGGCCGCGGCGGCCTGCTGGACGCTGGCGATGATCAAGCCGCAGATCGCCCTGCCGTTCGCGGCGCTGTTCTTTCTGCGGCGGGGCCTGCCCGCGTTCTGCG
The DNA here is from genome assembly GCA_903885855.1 of uncultured Planctomycetaceae bacterium. Classification (GTDB taxonomy): domain Bacteria; phylum Planctomycetota; class Planctomycetia; order Pirellulales; family UBA1268; genus QWOP01. Next base: position 12,396 of record CAISKG010000180.1, on the reverse strand, counting down.
GCGGCGTGGCGACGCTCGTCGCGCTGTCGGCGCTGGCGTGCCGGTGGACGGAAGTGCCGGTCTCGGCCTTCGCGCGTTTCTGGCTGCGGGCCGTGTCGTTGCGGTTCCTCGAGGAGGGATCGCCCCTCGGTCCGGGTGGCCTGGCCTCGATCGCGGGCATCGATCTCCGGCTCGCCCTGGCGCTGGCCGCCGCGGCCGCCCTGCTCGTCGTCGCGCTGGTGCTGGTCGCGGTCAGGCGATGGAGTGCGGACCAGCTCCTCCCGACGGCGGCGGCCTGCGCCGTGGCCGGGATGTTCATGTGCTACCACCGCCGCTACGACAACGTGATGCTGTTTCCGGCGGTGCTGCTGGCGGTCGAGTCGGCGGCGCGGTCGGGACGATGGATCGATCGGGCGATCGCGCTGGCCCTGATGGCGACCCTCGCCGCTCCGGTGCCGATGAGTCTGGTGCGTGCCCTTCCCATGATCCAGGTGGTGGAGGGGGCGATCTGGCTCTGCGCCGGGATCATCCCCGTCGTGGCGACGATCGCGTCGCGACGTCGTGATCAGTCACTGGGCTGACGCGTCGCGCCCCACGATCGCGTTCGGCGTCGATCCCCCCGGCACGTGAAACCGCTCCCATGACGCACGGGAATCCCGCGGCGACCGACGCGCTCCTGGCGATGCAGGCCGCCCTGGGCTGGAGGGCGTTCCGCGTCGGTGGCATTCCCTGGTGCCGCTACGGCGCGACGACGGCCATGACCATTCCGCTCGCGGAGGTTCACCCGGTCGGACGGTCGCACGCCGAGGAGGTCCTGCGCGAGTCGGGGTGCCTGCTCGCGCTGTTTCCCACGTCCGCACGCACCGGGGTCGGCTGCATGCAGCACATGGTGCGGGACAAGGCCTACGCCGAGGGAGCCCTGCAACGGCAGTTCCGCCAGATGCTGCGCCGCGGGGAGCGGCACCTCACGTTTCACGAGTTGACGTGGGGCGAGCTGGCCATCGAGGGTCCGGGGGCGCTCGCGGCCTATCGGGCACGCCAGGGGCTGAGGACGCCGGTGGCGGAGGGAGCGTGGCGGGCGGCCTGCGAGATGGGGGCGGCGGCCGCGGACTTCACGCTCTTCGGATGCAGGCACGGCCGCGAACTCGCGGGCTTCGAGATCCTCTGGCGGCGCCGCGCCGGCTACGACAGCGTCTGCACCGTCGTGCACCCCGGGTTTTTCAAGGTCGGGGCCGCCAATCTCCTGCTCTACCGCAGCGCCCGCGCCCTGATCGCCCGCAGCGACTGTCACTACGTCAACTTCGGTCGGTCCGGCGTTCCGGCCATCGATGGGCACGACCGCTTCCATCGCCATGCCGGCCTGACGGAGGAGCCGCTGCACATGGCCGCGGTCCTCCACCCGCGGCTGCGGTGGCTGACCCGGGTCGGGGCGCCCGCCTCGTGGCTTCCGGCGGCGCGCACCCTGCTCGGGCCCGACAGCCGCGTCGCGCGCCAGCTGGCGGCCCTCGGCGTCGCCTCCGCCACCGACATGAGCCTGCTCCCGGGGTAGCGTCACCACGCCGTCCATCCGATGACCGCGCCAGCCGGGAACCACCGTGACGACGCCGAGCATCCGCTGGCGCCCTTCTACCGGGCGTGGGGATACCGCACCTGGTCGCGTCTGGGCACCCTGTGGATCGCGTCGGGCCGCTTCTCGGTGGTCTCCGTTCCCTGCTCCCGTCCCGTCGCCGCGACCCGCCAGGAGGTGGAGCGCTTGCTCGAGGAGACGGGCCGGCTCGCCGCGCAGTTTCCCAGCGCCTCCCGCACCGGCGTCGAACGCAGCGGCTACTGGGTGCGCGACCGGGGCTACGGCCCCGCCTCCCTGCAGAGGCAGTTCCGGCAGCACGTCCTCCGGCACGGTGCGCGCCGCGTGGTCCGGCCCGTCACCTGGGGGGAACTCGCCGCGCGGGGGCAGGGCGTCCTGCAGGACGCGTTCGCGCGAAAGCCGGGGCCGTGGCCGGCGGATCGAGGGGCGTGGGAGGCATGCTGCCGCGACGCCGACGCGATCCCGCGCTTGGCCGCGACCGGCTGTTTCGTGGACGGCGCCCTCGCCGCCTTCCTCGTGTCGTGGGTGTCGGGAAGGGAGTGCCACGTGCTGATGTATCACCGCTCCCCGCGCTTCGACGCGCTGCGGCCGTCCCACGCGTTGATCGCGGACTTCACCTCCCGGACGATCCGTCGCGACGACGTCGAGGCGGTCACCCTGGGCCGCGATCTCATCCCGGCCCTGGGCGCGGTGGGCGACTTCAAACGCCATGCCGGGTACCGGCCCGAGCCGACGCCGGTCGCCGCGGTCATCGCTCCACGGTGGCGGGGCCTGCTGACCCACCCCTGGTCGCGGGGGGCACTCCGCGGCCTGCATCGGCTCGGCGGCCGGCGCGCGGGCCCGCTCGGGAACGTCGATGTGCTCGACGTCGCCGCGATCACGCGGCTGCCCCGCGGGCGCGGGAGGCATTGAGCGGCCGCATCAGGCCGGCTGCGACGCACCCGTCCCGACGCGCGGCGCGGCGGCGATGAGGCGCCCGGCGCGCGCCCCGATGACGAGGGCCGAGAGCGCCGTGTGGCCGCCTGGGAGTTCCGGAAGGACCGAGTTGTCGGCCACCCACAACCCCTCCATGCCGCGCACCCGGAGACTCCGGTCGACGACGGCCAGCGCGTCGTCGCCCGCGCGACACGAGCCGCCCGGATGGTAGTACGTCGAGGCGTTGGCCCGGATCCACTCCGGCTCGACCGCCCGCCGACTCGGGGCAAGCCCGAAGCGGATCAGCGCCTCGCTGTTGGCGATCCCGATCGTGCGCTCGAGGCCGTCCATCAGCCGTGGCAGGTCGTCGGCGGCCGAGAAATACGCAGGATCGATCCGCGGAGCGCCCCACGGATTCGCCGGGTCGACGCCGACCTCGCCCCGGCTCGCGGGATGCAGGAGGACCGTCGAGAACTCGACGGCGCCGGGGCGTCTCACGGTCTGGAAATGCGTGAACACCTCGATCGTGGGGCGGCCCAGGCGTGCGTCGAGGAAGCATCCTGCCTCGCAGCAGTTCGACGCGATCACGCCGTCACGACACAGCGCGTAGCGGAGCGCCGCGGGCACCCAGCGGGCCGGCCTGCCCGGTGCCGGCACGAGCGAGGGCACCACCCAGGGCACCCCGACGTGATCCTGCAGATTCCCGCCGACCCCGGGAAGATCCTCGAGCACGCCGATTCCCGACGCCTCGAGCAGGCCCTTCGGGCCGATCCCCGAACGCTGGAGGATGCACGGGGTCTGCAGCGCGCCCGCCGCCAGGACCACGCCCACGCGCGCCGTGATGGAGCCGGTGGCGGTGCTCCCACCCGTCTCGATGCCGACGGCACGGCGCCCCCGGAACACGACCGCGCGGGCGCTGGTGCGCGGCATCACTCGGATCCTCCCCGCCCGACGCCCGTCGCGCAGGAGGTGGGCCGCCGACCAGCGGCGGCCGCCGCGTTGGAACAGCCGGAACCGGCCGCAGGTCTCGGCGGCCGAACCGTCGAGCCGGGCGACCTCGCTCAATCCCCGCTCCACGCAGGCCGAAAGAAAGGCCCGCGTGAAGGCCGATGCGTGGCGGGGCGGCGCCATCGGCACGCCGAGGGTTTCGAGCTCGTCGTCGAGGGCGCGGAGCGGGTCGACGCCCGGCGTCGGCGACGGCCGGGCGTCCGCGAGGAAGTCGAAGGCGTCCGGATGGCCGGCGGCGGCGATCATGGCGTTGATCGAGGACGAGCCGCCGACGACGCGCCCCATCGGGAACACGACCCGGCGGGCAGCGAGGCCGGGGATGGCCACGCTCTCGTGCCGCCACGACCAGAACGGCCGCAGCCGCAATCCAGCCAGTGGGGCGTGCAGGGCCCAGGCCGGGTACCGCGTACCGGCCTCGACGATGCCGATGGAATGGTCGGTGCAGCGGGCGAGCTGCGCCGCGACGGCGCAGCCCGCGGTTCCGGCGCCGACGATCACGATGTCGAAGTTCACGCGTTCACCGATCCGGATCATAGCCGCTGCCAGCGGCGCACCGGCGTCGCCGGAACGGCGCTCCCGGCGCCGTCGCCCGCTGCGGCGCGTGATCCGCATTCCCGGGCAGCGGCAATAGCGCGATCGGTGCGGCGTGCCGCGGGCCCGCAGACCGCGGCCTCGCTCGCGGTATGATGGCGTTCCGGCGGACTCCCGGCGGCTGGCGTGGCGCCCGGCCCGGGACGCGACTTCCGGTGTGGTGACCGTGCGCATGCCTCTCGTCAGCGTCGTGATCCCGACGTTCGCCCGTCCGCGGCCGCTGCGAAACTGCCTCGACGCGCTCGTCCGGCAGACGTTGCCGACGACCGATTTCGAGGTCGTGGTGGTGGACGACGGAAGCCCGACGCCGGCCGAAGCGGTCGTGGCGGAGTTCTCGCCGCGGCTGGCGGTCCGCGTGGTGCGGCAGCACAACGCCGGCCCCGCGGCGGCCAGGAACCGCGGTGCCCGCGAGGCGTCCGCGCCGCTGGTGGCGTTCACCGACGACGACTGCCGGCCGCGGCCGGAGTGGCTCGAGCGCATGCTCGCGGGGCAGCGCGAGCATGACGGGGCGCTCGTCGGCGGGGCGACCGTCAACGGTCTTCCCGACGAGGTCTTCGCCGCGACGAGCCAGTTGATCGTGGATCTCGTGTACGAGCACTTCAACGCCGATCCCGACAGGGCCTACTTCTTCGCGAGCAACAACATTCTCTGCCGCCGCGATCGGCTGCTCGGCCTGGGCGGATTCGACACCTCCTTTCCGCGGGCCGGCGCCGAGGACCGGGATTTCTGCGACCGCTGGCGGGCTGCCGGGCAGAGGCTCGTCTGGCGTCCGGACGCGCTGATCGACCATTTCCACGGCCAGTCGTTGCGGGGGTTCGTCGATCTGCACCTGCGCTATGGCCGGGGCGCGCACCTCTACCAGGCGAAGCGGCGGGCGCGCGGCACCGGCACCATGCGGGAGGATCTCGGATTCCACCGCACGCTGCCGCGTCGGGTCTGGCGGCGGCTGGGGCGGCCGCTGGGGTACGGCCGGAGCGTGCAGATCGCCGGGGCACTCGCGCTCTGGCAGATCGTCAACGCCGCAGGATTCGTGGCGCAGGCGGTGGGCGATCGGCGGAAGTCCTGATCCGTGGACCGGGCCGCCGTCGGCCAGTGGCTGGCGCGCCCTTGCGGAATCGTTCGCCGGCAGCCACGCCGCGCGTCGCCCCCTCGGGAAAGGGGGGGCGGACGGTCGCCGGAGGGCCGGCTGCCGAATCCTTGAACGAGCCGGAACCATCTGCTACCCAATTGGGCAATCTCGTGGGGCACTGGGGCTGCCTCCGTCTCCGATTCCCCGGCCCGACGTCGACGCACAAGGACCACTTCCATGATGCGGATCACGCTCGATTCCCCCGCCCTGATCGCGGTGCGTCAGTGGCTGACGCGTTCGGGGGCACCGTCCTCGCGGCGGTCCGCTGGCCGTCGGCTGGCATCCCGGACGACGTTCCGGGCGGAGCCCCTCGAGCCGCGGACGATGCTCGACGCCGGCATGCGCGCCTTCCTCCCCGATCTCGTGGAGTCGAGCGACACGGGCTTCTCGAGCACCGACAACATCACCTCCGACCGGACGCCGACCCTCGCCGGTCGCGTGCAGGGGCAGGCGAGCGAGGTGCGGCTTTTCATCGACGGGAAGTCGGCGGCGGTGGTGCCGGTGGAGGGGGGGGCCTGGAACTACACGGTGCCCGCGGAGGCGGCGCTCGCCGCCGGCCGGCACACCGTCACCGTCCGCCCGGTGGCGGCCTCGGGCAAGGAGGGCCCGATCTCCAAGCCGCTGCCGATCCAGGTGGAGACCGCGTCGCCGACGGCGCCCACGGTGACCATCGGCATGCAGTCCGACACCGGCGTGAAGGGGGACGGGGAGACGACGTTCGCGTCCCCCATGCTCCGCGGCACCGCGCCGCGCGGCCAGTGGGTGACCGTGGCGATCGACGGCGTGCCCGCCGGACGCGTGCGGAGCGACGCCCGGACCGGCGCGTGGATGCTCAAGGCACCGCAGCTCGCCACCGGCGCGCACGACGTGACGGTGGTGGCCGAGAACCGGGCCGGGCTCGAGAGCGCCGCCACGAGCTTCGCGGTGGCGGTCGACGGCCTGCGCACGGTGATGCTCGACGCCGTGAGCGGCCAGCCCGTCGAACTCATGGCGTCGCATCTGCTCGGCCAGGGGAGCCAGGGCTTCATCGTGACGCAGGTGCACCGGGGCACGCTCGAGCGCTGGTCGGCCGCCCGGAACGCGTGGGTCGCGATTCCCAAGGCCCCCGCATCGACCGCGGCGATGCTCCAAGCCCCCGCCGCGATCCGCAGGGTCGCGTTCGACGACGTGGTCCGCTGGACGCCGGGTCGGGGTGACGTGGGCAGCGCCCCGGCGTTCGACGTCGTCCCGCTCGATCTCCCGGGAGGACCGACCGCCGCGATCCCGGCCGCCGGCGCGGTGCCGGGCCGGATCCGGGATCCGCGGATCACGTTCACCCCCGGCGTCGGAACGACGCTGAAGTGGGACGCTCCGACCGACGGATGCGGCTGCCCGAGCACCCGTTATTCCATCGAAGTGACCCGCGAGGACGGCCAGACCCGGCTCTACAGCGTGCCCGCGAGCGTCACCCAGCTGTCGGTGACGGAGGGGGGGAGGGTGCTGCAGGCCGAGATGTGGGGTGCCACCAAGGCGGGCGCCGGCACGAAGCGCTGGCACGACGCCGTGGTGGAGCAGCAGATCAAGAACCGGCTCGCCTACAACCTCACCAGTGGCCTCTCCGCCCTGCCCGTGGGCCTGAAGGCGCGCGCGCAGCTCGCCTGGAGCCCCACCGGAGTCGACGGTTCCCGGACGAGTGTCGCTCTGGGGGGAAGCCATGCGGATCTCGCCTATCTCGAGGTGAGCTCCGTGCCGGATGCGGCCGAAGCGGCCCAGGGTTTGCCGGCCGGAACCCCGATCGTCATCTCGGCCGATTCCAACAAGCTGACCGCCACCCAGAAGGCGAAGCTCGAGGCCAACCCGATCCTGGCCCGCAATCTGTTTCCCGGAACCGTCGACGGTCGCGTGCAGCCCGATCAGGTGCGGGCGCACTTCCAGGCCGGCGAGACGCTTCGGTTCGCCGGAACGGTCGACGCGAGGATCCGCGCCGGTGCCACGATCGTGGTGGAGGAGGCCCAGATCCTCGGCGACAATTCCGTCGGCCCCTGGTTCGAGAAAGTCAGGATCGCCGTCCCCGCGGACGGCGGCTATGCCTACGAACACGTCGTGCCCTACGGCATGACCAGCGTGCGGGTGCGCCTCGAGCATCCCACGGCGCCGGCGCCCGCCGCCGTCATGGGCGCCAGTACGCCCGCCGCGGCCCCGGCGGCGTCCACCCAGAAGGTGACCTCGACGCCGATCGACCTGTCGGGCAGTTTCAACGCGTTCGGGATCACGACGGCCCCGTGGCAGGCGCCGAACCACCAGGGCTTCGACCGCGCCGGCAACTATTACGACTCCGACTACACCGGCCCCGGCACCAGCGCGCCCATTCCCGGCCATCCGATCGTCTACAACGGCATCGAGTTCAACATCGGACCGATCCCCACCGAGGCCGGGCAGGTGGGGGGGAGCGGCAACAGCTCCAAGAAAAACCCCTTCAACTTCGTCCAGGCCACCGGCCAGAAGATCGACGTCAGCGTCGCCGCCGCCGATTCCCACTATCTCTACCTGGCCGGGGCGGCGGTCAACGGCAACCAGATGTCGCAGAAGATCGTGCTGGCGTTCACCGACGGGACCACCGAGACGTGGACGCAGTCGTTCCACGACTGGGCCAGCAGCGGACCCGCGCAGTCGACGTCGCAGACCTCGTCGACCCGCACGTTGCTGCCGGTGACGGTCGCGACCACGGAGGGACTCGCGGCGCTCTCGGGGCTCCAGACGATCGACGGCGTGGCCCTCGTCGCCGGTGATCGCGTGCTCGTGAAGAACCAGGGAGTGATTCCCGCCGGGGGCGGGGCGGCCGTGGGGGTGGCGACCGACAACGGCATCTACATCGCCTCGGCGGGTGCCTGGACCCGTGCCAAGGACGCCGACACCGGATCCGACCTCCAGAACGCGGCCACGACCGTGGCCGTCGGGACCGTCAACGGCGGCACGTACTTCGTCGAAACCTCCGGCGCCGTCACGCTCGGCACGACGCCGATCCTCTTCGCGGCCGAGACGCCGCCGGTCCCGACGCCCCGGCCCTTCGCCGGCGAGTTGCTCTTGAAGACCGAGCCGGAGCGCGTCAACCAGCTCGGCAACCTGGAGACCACGCCCGCCCACGTCTTCGCCTACTGTTACAACCTCCGCGGCAAGCAACTGGCGAGCATCACGCTGCCGACGAACGTCAATCTCGGCATCCTGAGCGCCGTCGTCGCCAAGGCCCCGGCGGTCGCGGTCGACACGGGCATCACCTCGGTCATCCTCGGCACCACGAACCTCACGGGCGTCGACCTGATGGCGCTCACGATCGCGAACGAGTCCAACATCGGGGCCGGCGGCGGCCCGCTGACCTTCAATTTCGCCGACCAGCCGCAGCAGGGGTCGGTCGCGACCCCGACGCAGCCCGCCACCTACACGACGAAGCAGATCACGGTGCCCATGGGGCAGCAGACGAAGATCGCCTACATCGCCCCGGACAGCACGAGCCAGATGACCTTCTTCGTCCAGAAGCCGGCCGACGACTGCGTCGGGGCGAACTGCAGCACCTACCTCACCGACTGGAACAACGGCTCGGGCAACAACAAGCTCTGGGCCGGCAACCTGAGTCCGTCGCTCAACTCGCAGATGAAGGCCGGCCAGAGTTGGACGATGACGATCCAGAACGCCGGGGAGGGATACTACGGCTACCTCGATTGCCCAGTCGTGCCCGGCCTTCCGGGCGCCAATGGCAGCACGCCGGCAGGCGCCCAGTTCAAGCTGGAAACGCAGGCCGAGATCAACTCGCAGCCCCCGTGGGCCGTGGCCCTCGAGGAGGATCTCGGCACGGCCCTGGCCCTCGTCGGGCTCGCGGTCCTGACGGGTGGGATCGGCGACGTGGCGGTCGTGGCGGCCGACGTGGGGACGGAAGTCGCGACCGAGGCCGTGACGGAGGCCGGCACGGAGGCCACGATCAGCGCCGCGGTCACCGGCGAGATCACCAACGAGGCGGGGGACATCGTCGTGTCCACGTGGTACGAGAACCTGATCACCGACAGCTTCATCGAGGAAGTGACCGGAACCGGCGAAGGCGGCGTGTTTTTCGGCGAGGACATCGAGGTGATCACCAACGTGGACGACATCGATTCGGTCCTCAACGGCTCGTGGTCCGCGCTCGACGCGGAGTTCGACGCCGAGGTGGAGGTCGACATCGGGCTGGCCGAGCAGAAGCAGATCGTCAGGGTCGACACCATCGCGGAGCAGATGAACCAGGCGGTCATCAACGCGTTCAGGGGCGGCTTTTTCTGAGACTCGGGCGCGGCCGGTCCCGCTGGGGTGATCGGCGGCGGGGGGGCGGCTTCGTCAGGACGTTCGCGACCGACGACGCACGGGGCGTCCCGATCGACGGTACGCCATGATCCCCGCCGTCCGGAGCCGACGCGGTGTCCGCGTCACCCGTCGTGCCGGGCTTCCGCCGGCCCGCCGGAATCCGTGGCGGCGCCACCGTCCGGTGGACCGGCGGCGCATCCCGCCCTCCGGCAGAGGTGCTCGAAGGCGCGGAGAAACTGCGGGCCGTTGTGCGTCTCGGCGACCCAGCGCCGGCCCTCCCTGCCTAGGCGGCGACGGAGTTCTCCGTCCTCCAGCAGCCGCGACAGCGCCGCGGCGAACCGGGGGAGGCCGTCGAGGCCGCTGCCTTCCCAGCGGCCCGCGCAGAGGCCGTACCGCGACACCACGCCTCCGGGATCGACCGCGGCGAGCAGGGGCGTCTCGCAGGCGAGGGCCTCGAGGAAGCTCACGGCCAACGACTCGTGGATCGAGCAGTTGACCAGGGCCCAGGCTTCTGAAAGCAGTTGCCGCTTGCGGTCGCCGTCGACGTGCCCGAGCCAGTGGAGGTTGCCAGGAGACGGGCCGGGCTCCCAGCAGCCCGTGCCCTGGAAGTGGGTCTTGCCGAGGAAGAAGAAGTCGACGTCGGGAAAGCGACGGGCCAACTCGGCGAAGATCCAGGGGCGCTTGATGGGGTCGAGCCGGCCGAGAAAAACGACGCTGGGGCGTTCGCTTTTTTCCACCGCGCCCGGGTCGATGTCGACGACGTTCGGCAGCAGGGGCACGTCCGTCGGTGCGGCCCCGTACACGCTCGGAATCTTGTCCGCGAGGCTCAGGTTCGTGGTCGCGAACAGCACCGGCCGCCCGGCGACCGCCGAGTCGGCGACGACGCCGCCGAGCGACGTGCAATTCGGCGTCACAAGCCCCGGGGGGATCTGCGCATCGGCGTTCGGCACCCGCACCGTGCCGATCAGCCGCACGTCCTCGGGTGTGCGCGGATCGCGCACCCAGACCACGATCGGTGTCTCGGGCAGCATGCGGAACAGCGCTTCGTAATGCGGCCGGTAGTCGATCGACAACAGCAGGTCGAGCCCCAGGTCGCGCACCCGGCCGGCGTGCTCGGCCGCGTCGTCGCGGCGCAGGATCAGCGGCGTGTCGTGCACGAGCGGGTCGGGCTGGCCCGGCGTCGCCTTGATCTCGCCGGCGAGAAAGAACGTCTCGAATCGCGGGCCATGCGACCGCCGTAGCGCACCGGTCGCTTGCCGGGCGGCCCAGCCGAAGCCCCCCATCCTGCCGATCGACAGGTCGAAGAACTCGTTCGCGACGATGCCGATCCTCATGCCGCCTCCCCTCGGGCCCTGATTCGACCGGCGAGGCGTGCTGCGGGTCAATGCGGATGGGCGGACGTCGTGCCCGGTGTCGATCCGTCGCGCGGGGTGATGCGGGGATAGAGGGGGCGGGACGCGTCCGCCGCCGGCGGCATCACCCCGCGATGCCTGTAACGTGAGAAGAAGTCCCATATCTCGGCCGCCGTCGACCGTCGCGCGTCACCCAGGTGTGCCGGCCAGTCGTGGCCCCCCTCGGTCAATTCGTAGAGGCATACCTCGACGGCCTCCGTGGCCGCCGGGCGGGGGCGCCAGGAGTGCAGCAGGACCGGCGAGCCGCGCGGCGGGGTCCGGTCGGGAAGGGCGGCGGCCGAGTGGGCGACGGCGCCCAGGCCGCGCACCCACCGGGCGAGGACGTCGTCGACGGAGAGATACGCTCCCCAGCCGTCACGGTCGTCCGGATCCCCGTGCCAGCGCGTGACATCGTCGCCGCGGCCGTGCACCGCGAGCACTGCAAGGGGGGCGGGGGGCGTGAAGTCGTCCCCCCAGGAGGTCATCATCGTGCCCGCAACCGGCGCGATCGCGCGGACGATCGGCTCGGGCTGCGCTCCGAGCAGATGGCTGATGTCGCCACCGTTGCTCATCCCCGTCGCGAACACGGCGCCGGCATCGAGTCGAAGGTCGGCCACGAGGCGTGCGACGAGCTCGTGTACGAATCGGAGGTCGTCGGCCGTCTCGTCGGAGTGGAACGCGTAGCCGACGTTGAAAAACGTGTTGCCGCGGCCGTCGACGCTGCCCTGCGGATAGACGGCCACGAAGCCGTGCTCCGCCACCAGCGGCGTGAACCCGGCGGTGCGCCGGATGCCCTCCGCCGAATCGGTGTAGCCGTGGAACACCAGCACGAGCGCCGCCCCCGGGCGGACCACCTCCGGCAGATCGAGCAGGAACGACCGCTCGACGCCGCCGACCGAAAGAGTGTGCCGGCCGCTCGTCCATGCGGGCGGGGGCGGATCTTCGGACGCGGCAGCACCGGCGGCGGCCAGCCAAGCGGCCGCCGGGGCCAGGGATGCGACGGCGAGCGCCAGCGTCAGCCACGGCCTGCGGGGCTTCATGGGAGGATTCCGGTGGTGGGGAGATCCGATCACGAGCGCGCGGAGGGCGCTGGATCTCCCAGGGAGCGTACCCGCCGCGATTCGCGAGGGCCATGAGCGGCGGCCGTCGGCGGTACCCAAGCCGGGCCACGCGAGGCGCGCGTGGGTCCTCCATGATCGGACGGCTCCGACGCACCGGCTCTCGATGATCGGTCGGCCGTGGCTGCTCTTGGATGGCGCCGACGGGCACTGACGGCATCGCCTGGCGAGCAGCGCACGATCCCCCGATCGCCGTCGCTTGGCTCGGCCCTCGGCGGGGTAGAGTGGTCGCTCCCCCCGGAGCGATCCCATGCGCCGCCGCGACCTCCTCCGCACCGCCACCGCCACCGGCCTCGTGGCGACCCCGCTCGCCACCGGGTTCGTGGCGACCCCGCTGGCCACCGGGCTCGTGGCGACGCCGCTGGCCACCGG
>CAISKG010000179.1 GCA_903885855.1 uncultured Planctomycetaceae bacterium | reverse complement strand
GACCCGCGCGAGGCTCGCCTCGGCCGCCCGGCGCCGCAGCGCGTCGGCCTCCACGCGCGGCACCGCCGCGGCGCGGCGCCGCGCCGCGTCCACCAGGCACCGGTCGAGCACCGTGCAGGTCTCCGCCAGCGCCCGCTCCGCCGCGGAGAGGGGCGCCGCCGCGGCATGGACGTTGTGCGCCTGCACGCGCTCGGGCGGCGGGCAGCCCAGGAGGGCGACGAGGGCGAGCAGCCCGTCGTCGAAGGCGTCCACGAACCCGACCAGATCGATCGCCGCGAGGCGCGCGTCGAGGGGGCCGAGCACGTCCGCGGGGGGCGTGCCGCCGGCGAGGCAGGCCGCGTGCACCGCGCCCAGGAGCGGCTCCCCCAGCGCCAGGTGGCAGGCGAGGGCGTTGCCGAAGGCGGCGGCCCCGGGCAGGGACAGGAAGGGGGCGAACCCCTCCCGCGCCACGTCTCTCAGCCGCCGGTAGCGCGCCCCGCGGGCGTCGACCAGCGCGTCGTCCCAGCGCGCGATCATCCGCCATTCCGACCACAGCCGCTCGACGGGATCGCGGAGGAAGATCACGTCCACCGCGTCGCCGAGGAGGGCCTTCCAGTCATGGACGCCGAACGGGTCGTGGATGAATTCCGCGCGCGACAGCGCCGCGACGCGGTCCACCCCGTCGGGGTCGGGAGTGGCGATGAGCGTCTCCAGGAAGGCGGACCGCTCCGGCGGCGCCGTGCCCGCGAGGAACTTGAGCAGCGTCGTGCCGGCACACTTGTGGACGTGGTGGAAGACCACCCGCGGCAGCATCGCGCACCCCCTCCCCTGCCCCGTCAGCCGCCCCCGGCCGGCGGCCCGCGTCTCGCACGCAGCTCGCGCACGAGCATCACGGCGCTCGTGGCGGCGGCGGCGGCGGGCAGGATCGCAAGCGACGAGAGCGGCACGATCCGACGCGGCGGCGCCTCCTCCGCGTCGACGGCGGTCTCGGCGAGATCGGTCTCCGCGAGCCCCGCGGCGCGGCGCACGCGCTCCACGTGGGCCTGCTCCCGCCCCAGGAAGCGCCCCTCGATCTGCCGCTGCCGGACCGCGTACTTCGGCGACACCAGCGCCATCCCCGCCAGCGCCATGAGCGAGAAGAGCGCGCCCCAGAACCAGGGGGAGTCGGTGGGGCGGAACGGCGGGAGGGCCCGGGGACGATCCCCGGGCGCCACGTCTGGCATGGTGCACCGTCTCCCCGAGGGGCCCCGGAACGCCGTCGTCAGGCGATGCCGGGCCACCGGGCCCGGACGTCGGGACCGGCGTACACCGCCCCGTCGCCGAGCGACTCCTGGATCCGCAGCAGTTGGTTGTACTTCGCCACCCGGTCGCTCCGCGAGGCCGAGCCGGTCTTGATCTGCCCGGTGCCCAGGCCCACGGCGAGGTCGGCGATCGTGGCGTCCTCGGTCTCGCCGCTGCGGTGGCTGGCGATCGACGTGTAGCCGGCCCGGTGGGCCAGCTGCACCGCCGCGATGGTCTCGGTGAGGGTGCCGATCTGGTTGACCTTCACGAGGATGCTGTTGGCGATCCCCTCGGAGATACCGCGGCCGAGGCGCTCGGAATTGGTGACGAACAGGTCGTCGCCGACGAGCTGGACGCGGTCGCCGATCTTCTCGCTGATCATCTTCCAGCCCTTCCAGTCATCCTCGGCGCAGCCGTCCTCGATCGAGACGATCGGGTAGCGGCCGGCGAGGCTCGCCAGGAAGTCGACCATGCCGGCGGAGTCGAACGACTTCCCCTCGATCGAATACGTGCCGGTCTTGGCGTCGAAGAGCTCGGTGGCGGCGACGTCGAGGGCGATCGCGATGTCGCGGCCCGGGCGGTAGCCGGCGGCGGAGATCGCCGCCAGGATCACCTCGAGCGCCTCCGCCGAGGTGCCGATGTGGGGCGCGAAGCCCCCCTCGTCGCCGACGGCGGTGGAGAGCTTCTTGTCCTTGAGCACCTTCTTCAGCGCGTGGAAGGTCTCCACGCCGGCGCGGAGGGCGTCGTCGAAGGTGTCGAAGCCCAGGGGCATGACCATGAATTCCTGCACGTCGAGCGGATTGTCGGCGTGGGCGCCGCCGTTGATGATGTTCATCATCGGCGCCGGGAGGATCCGGGCGGCGGCGCCGCCGAGGTAGCGGTAGAGGGGCACGCCGCAGTGCTCGGCGGCCGCGTGGGCCACCGCCATCGAGACGCCGAGGATGGCGTTGGCGCCGAGGTTCTTCTTGTTCGGCGTGCCGTCGAGCTCGAGCATCCGCTCGTCGATGCCCGCCTGGTCGAGGGCGTCCTGCCCCTCGAGCTCGTCGGCGATGCGCGTGTTGACGTTCTCCACCGCCTCGAGCACGCCCTTGCCCAGGTAGACCGCCTTGTCGCCGTCGCGCTTCTCCCACGCCTCGTGGGCCCCGGTGCTCGCGCCGGAGGGGACGGCGGCACGCCCGAAGGCGCCGTCCTCGAGCGCCACGTCGACCTCGATCGTGGGATTGCCGCGGCTGTCGAGGATCTGGCGGGCGTGGACGTCGACGATCGTGGACATGGAGGGGCGTTCCGTGGGGGATGGGGGGGAATCGGCGGGAGCCGCCCCGGCCGGACGGCGGGGCGGTGGGACCGGCGGCGCCCGGCCGGGGCCGGGAAGGCGCAATTGTGACCACCAGCGCCCGCCACGCAAGGCCGGATCCGGCCCTGGGGGGACGCCGCCGGCTGCTATCATCGGCGGCATGTTCACGGGCCTGGTGGAAACAGCCGGACGGGTGACGGAGGCGCTGCCGCAGCCTCCGGGCCTGCGGCTCACCGTCGACGCCCGTGCGGTGGCCGAAGGGGCCGCGCTCGGGGCGAGCATCTGCGTGAGCGGCTGCTGCCTGTCGGTGGTGGCGATCGACGGCCCGCGGCTGTCGTTCGAACTCGGCCCCGAGACCCTCGCCCGCACCACGCTCGGCCGGCTCGCGGCGGGGGACGCGGTCAATCTGGAGCGGTCGCTGCGCCTCTCCGACCGGCTCGGGGGGCATCTGGTCACCGGCCACGTCGACGCCGTGGGGCGGCTCCGGGCGCGCGAGGCCTCCGGCGAGTGGGTGACCTGCCGTTTCGACGTCCCCGCCCCCCTCCTGCGGCATCTGGCCCCCAAGGGCTCGGTGGCGCTCGACGGCGTCAGCCTGACGGTGGTGGACGTCGACGCCGGCGGCTTCAGCGTGGCCCTCATCCCCCACACCCTGGCCGTCACCACCCTGGGCGCGCTCGTTCCAGGGTCGCAGGTCAACGTGGAGACCGACCTGATGGCCAAGTACGCCGCGCGGTGGCTGGAAACGGCCCCATGACCGGCGACGCCCCCCGCTCCCCCCCGGGCGACGGCGCGCCCCCCGCGCCGGGCGCACGCCAGACGGCCGCCTACCTCAAGCGTCTCTTCGCGGAGGTCGGCTTCTCGATCGACACCTCGCGCGGCCAAAACTTCCTCGTCGACCTGAACCTCGTCGACCTGGTGGTGCGCGAGGCGGGGATCGGCCCCCGCGACGTGGTCGTCGAGGTGGGCTGCGGCACGGGGGTGCTCACGGAGCGCCTGGCGGCGGCCGCCGCGCGGGTCGTGACGGCGGAGATCGATCCGAGACTGGCGCAGCTGGCCCGCGACCGGCTCGTCGACGCGGCCAACGTCGAGATCGTCGAGGGGGACGTGCTGGCCTCGAAGCACCGCCTGGCGCCGGCGTTCCTGGCGGCCCTCGAGGCGGCCCGCGGCGCCTGCCCGGACGGCGCGACGCGACTGGTGGCCAACCTCCCCTACTGCGTCGCCACGCCGGTGATCTCCAACCTCCTCGCCCTCCCGCGCCCCTTCGACTCGGCCACGGTGACGGTGCAGCGCGAGATGGCGGAGCGCATGACCGCCGTGCCGGGCTCGTCGAACTACAACGCCCTCTCGGTGTGGATCGGTTGCCAGTGCCGCGGCGAGATCGTGCGCATCCTCCCGCCGAGCGTCTTCTGGCCCCGCCCGAAGGTGGAGTCGGCCGTCGTCAGGCTCATGGTCGACGACGCGCGGCGGCGCTCGATCGCCGACCTGGACCGCTTCCACGCCTTCGTCCGCGACGTGTTCTGCCACCGGCGCAAGGCGCTGCGCGGCGTGCTCGTGCGCCTCGCCGGGGGCAAGGGGGAGGCCGGGACGCGCGAGGGGGTGGAGGGGGATCTTCGCCGCGGCGGGGCTGGGAGCCGACGCCCGCGCCGAGGAGATCGCGCCCGACGCCTTCGTGGCCCTCGAGGCGATGTTCCACGCCCGCTTCGGACCGCGCGCGGCGCCCGGCCGCGGCTGAAGCCCGCGCGGCGGCCGCCCTACAGGCTGCCCCGGCCCCGCGACCCCGTTTCCCGGGGCCCCCGGCGCCGCGGGGGTTCGGGGTCGGGATGCGGCTAGCGACTGGCGAAGGGCTTCCGGTCGCGGTGCCGGCGTGACGGCGCCCGCCTACAGCCTCCGCGCCGGAACTTCCGGTTGTCTGCGGAGGAGGGGTAGACTGTGGTTTTCGGGTCGGAAACCTGCCGAAGTCCGAGGAGACCCGGGGGGGAGCCCGGGACCGGTCTGGCGGTTTGCACACTCGTTTTCGCCGCGCGGTCGCCCCGCGTGCCCACGGCCCGCCCGACGGATCGGCCCCCGCCGAACCCCGTCGGAGGGAGCCGCGGGCGCCGGCTGCCCGTGCGGTGGCGGAGGTCCCACGGCAGTGAATCCCAATCCCAACAGCGAAGGCTCGTTCGCCGAGACGATCGTCGATCTCCTCAGGCAACGGGCCGCCTACCGGCCGCACGACCGGGCCTTCACCTTCCTCGTCGACGGCGAGCAGGAAGAGCTCAACATCACCTACGCCGAGCTCGACCGGAAGGCCCGGACGCTCGGCGCGTGGCTGCAGGCCTCGGGGATGTCGGGGAAGCGGGTCCTGTTGCTGTTCCCCTCCGGCCTCGACTTCATCGCCGCCTTCATGGGCTGCCTGTACGGCGGGGCGATCGCCGTGCCCGCCTACCCGCCCCGCAAGAACCGCTCCGTCGAGCGCATCGAGGCCATCGCCGCCGACGCCGACGCCGCGGTGGCCCTCACCACGCGCGACGTCCTCGACCGCTTCGACGCCCTCCGTGCCGGCGCCCCGAGCCTCGCCAAGATCCTCTGGAAGGTCGATGCCGAGCTCGAGCCCGACTGGGCCGACCGCTGGGAGCGGCCGGACATCGACGGCGAGACGCTGGCCTTCCTCCAGTACACCAGCGGCTCGACCGGGATCCCGAAGGGGGTGATGCTCTCGCACGCCAACCTCCTCCACAACTCCCTGCGCATCATGCAGGCCTTCGAGATCACCCGTTCGCAGTCGGGGGTGTTCTGGCTGCCGAGCTTCCACGACATGGGGCTCATCGGGGGGATCCTCGTCCCCCTCTACGGCGGCAAGTTCAACGTGCTCATGTCGCCGGTGGCCTTCCTGCAGAAGCCGCTGCGCTGGCTGCAGGCGATCACGAAGTACCGGGCCACGATCAGCGGCGGGCCGAACTTCGCCTACGAACTGTGCGTGTCGAAGATCACCCCCGAGCAGCGGCGCGGCCTCGACCTCTCCAACTGGTCGCTGGCCTTCAACGGCGCCGAGCCGGTGCGCCCCGAGACGATCGACGCCTTCTGCGAGGCCTTCGCCCCCTGCGGCTTCCGCCGCGAGGCCTTCTTCCCCTGCTACGGCCTCGCCGAGAGCACCCTCATGGTGACCGGCGGGATGAAGTTCGAGCCGCCGGTGATCCGCTCCTTCGACGCCACGGCGCTCGAGACCGGCACCGCGCAGGTGCGCGGCGGCTTCGCGCCGGGCACGCGCCGCCTCGTGGGGAGCGGCCGTGAGCTCGACGGGCAGGACGTGCGGATCGTCGATCCCCACACCAGCGAAGCGCTGCCGCCGGGATCGGTGGGGGAGATCTGGGTGAGCGGGCCGAGCGTGGCCCAGGGCTACTGGAACCGCCCCGACGAGACGCTCGCCACCTTCGGGGCGATGCTCTCGCGCCCCGACTCCGGCTCCGGCAACCAGCCCCTCAAGGCCTGGCAGCCCAATCCCGGCCCCTACCTGCGCACCGGCGACCTCGGCTTCTTCGACAACGGCGAGTTGTTCGTCACCGGCCGGCTCAAGGACCTGATCATCATCCGCGGCCGCAACCACTATCCGCAGGACATCGAGCTGACCGTCGAGAAGTCGAGCGCCCTGGTGCGCGCCGGTTCGGTGGCGGCGTTCTCGGTCGACGTCGAGGGACGCGAGCGCGTGGTGGTGGTCGCCGAGGTGGAGCGCGGGAAGCGTGACAGCGAGGACTTCGCCGAGGGCTTCGAGGGGATCCGGCGCCAGACGGCCATCGAGCACGAACTGGCCCTCGAGGGGATCGTGCTGGTGCGTCCCAACAGCGTCCCCAAGACGTCGAGCGGCAAGATCCAGCGCCACGCCTGCAAGCGGATGTTCCTCGACGGGACCCTCGAGGTGGTGGAGCAGCAGATCAGCTGGCTGCAGCCCGGAATCGCGGGCTCCACGATCACCGAGCCCCCCCGCCCCGCCGCGCTCCCGGGCCGCGGCGCCGACGCGCCGCGGCTGGCACGGCAGCGCCCCGTCGGGGAGGCGGCCACGGGCCGCGCCCGGCGCGAGCTGCCCCGGCAGGTCGTCGAGGCGGTCTTCGACCAGGTGCGGCGCATCGCCAAGGAGCGAGCCGGCAACCTCACGCTCGACAGCAACATCGTCGAGCTGGGGCTCGATTCGCTCGAGCGCATGGAGATCGTGACGGCACTCGAGGAGACCTACGGCGGCCGTTTCCCGGAGCAGGTGCTCCCCCAGATCGAGACCTGCCGCGAGGTGGTGGAGGCGATCCTCGACCACCTCCCCGGAGGCGCCGTGCCGCGGGGCGAGACGGTCGGCCCGCAGCACCCCGCGGCGTCGGGGCCGATGACGCACGAGATCCCGCGCGAGGCCTGGGACATCGCCGAGTTTCCCGAGGTGCGGGCGCTCGAGCAGAACTTCGCGCTGGTGCGCGACGCCGGGCTCGACGACCCCTATTTCGGCGTCCACGAGGGGCTGACCAACGACCGCACGCAGATCGGCGGCCGCGAGATGATCAGCTGGGCCACCTACAACTACCTGGGCATGTCGGGCGACCCCGAGGTCAGCGCCGCCGCCAAGACCGCGGTGGACCGCTACGGC
This sequence comes from uncultured Planctomycetaceae bacterium, assembly GCA_903885855.1. Taxonomy (GTDB): domain Bacteria; phylum Planctomycetota; class Planctomycetia; order Pirellulales; family UBA1268; genus QWOP01. The sequence continues at coordinate 13,433 of CAISKG010000179.1, read as the reverse complement.
ACGAGCGTCTCGGCCAGCCGGCTGGTGTCGGGCGAGAAGGTGATCCACCGCGAGCTCGAGCAGGGCATCGCGCGGCTGGTGGGCACCGAGGATGCCGTGACCTTCGTCGGCGGCCACGCCACCAACGAGACGGTCATCGGCCATGTGGTGGGCCCGGGCGACCTCGTCCTCCACGACGCCCTGGCCCACAACAGCCTCCTCCAGGGGGCGATCCTCTCCGGGGCACGGCGCCGGGCCTTCCCGCACAACGACTTCGAGGCCGCCGAGCAGTTGCTGCGCCAGGTGCGCGGCCAGTACCGCCGCGTGCTGGTGGTGATCGAGGGGGTGTACAGCATGGACGGCGACTTCGCCGACCTGCCGCGGTTCGTCGCCCTGGCGAAGAAGCACAAGGCGCTCTTGATGGTCGACGAGGCGCACTCGATCGGCGTCATGGGGGCGCACGGGCGCGGGATCGGCGAGCACTTCGGCGTGGCCCCCGGCGACGTCGACCTCTGGATGGGCACCCTCTCGAAGGCGCTGGGCAGCTGCGGCGGCTACATCGCCGGCTCGCGGGTCCTGGTGCGCTGGCTCAAGTACACCGTTCCCGGGTTCGTCTACTCCGTCGGCCTGCCGCCGGCGGCGGCCGGGGCGGCTTTGGGGGCGCTGCGGATCCTCGAGCGCCAGCCCGACCGCGTCACCCGCCTCCACGCCAACGCCCGGCTGTTCCTCCAGCTGGCCCGCGAGGCGGGGCTCGACACCGGCAGCGCCGGCGGCACGGCGATCATCCCGGTGATCCTCGGCAACTCGCTCAACAGCCTGCGGCTGTCGCGGGCGCTGTTCGCCCGGGGGATCAACGTCCAGCCCATCCTCTACCCGGCGGTCGAGGAGCGGGCGGCCCGGCTGCGGTTCTTCATCACCTCGCGCCACACGCCCGACCAGATCCGGCGCACGGTGGCGGCGATGCGCGAGGAACTCGTGCGGATCGATCCGGCCTTCGCCCGCCCGGGGGCGCCCCGCGGCGTGGCGGCGTCGGGGTGGTGATGCGGGGCCGGGGCGGGCGCGTGGCGGGGCTGGTATAACTCCCGCCATGCAGGGCCCCCCGGAAACCGTCAGCCACCGGCTCGTCCTCCCGGCCGACGCCAACCACCACGGCACCCTCTACGCGGGGAGCCTGCTGCGCTACGCCCTCGAGGCGGCCTACGCGGCCGGCACGCGCGGTGCCGGGCCGACGGCCAACCTCATGCTGCGCCGCGTGCTGTCGCTCGAGTGCCGCCGCAGCGTGCCGGTGGGGACGCTCGTGGAGATCCGCGGCGCCGTGCTGCAGGTCCGGCAGTGCTACCTCGTGGTCGGCGTCGTGGGGATGCCGCTGGAGGGGCACGACCTGCCCTGGATGGACGGCCTCTTCGGCTTCGTGCAGGTCGACGCGGCCGGCCTGCCCCTCGAGCTCCCCGAGGGGATCGCCTCGGCGGCGCGGGAGCGGATCTGGCAGCCGCTGGCCGACCGGCTCGAGAAGCTCGCCCAGTCGCGCGGGGCGACGGCGGGCTGGATCGGCGTGGGCTTCGAGAAGACCTGATCCCACCGCGGCCCCCCGGGCGCGTCGCCGGCCGGGGCGACGGCGTGCCGCGGCGGCCGGCCCCGAAAACGCCGCCGCCGTCCGCGACCCCACGCTCGGGGATCGGGACGGCGGCCGTGGACGCGTCGGCGGATCGAATCAGTACTTCAGCTCGACGCCGAAGTCGACGCCGTTGACGAACATGTACTCCTGCCCGCCGGCCACCGGACCGATCCGGTTGTAGGTCGGGCTCTGGATCGTGCCGTTGGCACCGTCCGGGGTGCTCGTCTTCACGACCCAGGGATTCTGCAGGTCCGCCGGCCGCGTCGGGTCGAGCGGCTGGGCGTACTGCACCGGCTTCTGCTGGCTGAAGTAGCCGGTGTTGGTGGAGGACCGGGCGACGCTCCCCAGCCACATGCCGGTGTAGCCGGCCCGGAGGTTGATCGCCTGGCTGACCTTGTACTGGGCACCGAACCGCCATTCGCCGATCGGCGAGAAGACGAACTGGTGGCTGGCGGCGTTGGTGGCGTTGCTCTGGCCGACGCCGAAGATCTGGAGGAACAGCGGCGGACCGGCGAGCGTCGTCGCCTGCGTCTGGTTCGTCCCGTCTGAGCTGAACGTCGTCGACGGGCTGAAGGTGGCCCGGAGGTAGTCGGCCCCCATCCCCTCGGGGAAGTTCGAGCCCTGGTAGAGGTTGTTCTGCCAGTTGAAGGCCGCGGTGAACTTGAACTGGCTCGTGAAGCTCCAGCGGCCCCAGTCGCTCTCGAGGAGCAGGCCGAACTCCGGCCCCACCATGTTGTTGTAGGTGTTGGTCTGCCACTGGCCGACCTGGAGGGCGGTGCCCTGGCCGACGCCGGTCAGCGTGTCGTAACCGGTGATCCCCAGCACGTCGCCGGCGGGACCCGAGTTGAAGAGGATGCTCGAGTTGTTGCCCTGATTGTTGTTGTTGCCGAAACCGCCGCCGCCACCACCCTGGTTGCCGCCCCCCTGGTTGCCGCCACCCTGGTTGCCGCCGCCGCCGAGGCCGCCGCCCCCCTGATTGCCGCCGCCTTGGTTGCCGCCCCCCTGGTTGCCGCCGCCCTGGTTGCCACCACCCTGGTTGCCGCCGCCGCCGCCGCCGCCGGTGCCGGAGTTGAAGGCGTACTGGTTGCTCTCGTAGTCGATGTGGAAGCGGTCGGCGACCTGGATGTAGCGGGGGCCGAAGGTGAAGGTGGCCGTCGAGCCGCTGCCGCGGCGGCCGAGCTCCCGGCGGATCATCGCCGACACGCTGCCACCGCTGATCTCGGTGTTGTTGGTCTGGATCAGCTTCTGGGAGATCAGGTGGTCGGGCGGGGGGCTCGTCGAGGTGATCGTCGTGGTGACGACCGCCTGCCCGATGCCGCCGGTCGTGCCCTGCCCCGAGGCCGTCGTCTGCGTGAAGGTCTGGGTGGGCGAGGAGGCGGCGAACTCGCTGTTGGTCTGGAAGGACTGCGTCTGCGACCCCATGTCGGTGTAGTTGAGGAGCACGCCGCGATTGTCGTACATCCAGCCGCCCTCGAAGCGGTTGCCCCAGGAGATCTTGGTCCGCATCCAACTCGTGTTGAGGTCGAGCTGCAGCGGGGCACCACCGAAGATGTAGATCCCACCGATGACGCTGCCGTTCTGCGACCCGGTGGCCGCCCCGGCCTGGATGTTGCCGTTGTTGAGCTGCACGAGCGTCTGCGGGGAGATCGGCTGCGTGGGGATGAGGTAGCCGCCGGAGCTGGTCACCCCGACCGGCGTCACCCGCGGCACGGTGATGCCGTAGGCGAGCCGGTCGTAGGAGAAGAAGATCCCCTCGCTCGGCTCCGGGTACATCTCGTACTCCTGGAGGTCCGGGGGCGCGAAGAGCTGGAAGTCGTAGAAGTCCTGGTCCGGCAGGAGCGGCATCCAGTCTCCGCCCCGGGCCTGGAGAGCCGGGACGACCGGGGTCGCCAGGGCGAGGATGGTCGCCAACTTGGAGACGAGACCGGAAACACGCTTGACGCGGGGGGTTGTGGCCATCGCTGGGTGTCCTGGGGAGCAGGAACTTGTGTTCCGCAGATGCGGATTGCTCCCTCGGTATCGGTCGTGCCGGCTGTCCGAGTTGACGAATCTTGGGAAACTCTGACGGAAGGGAGGGTCGCACGGGCGCCCCGGGGCCCCGCGGGTGGCGGCCGACGGACACTCGGGTATCCTGCAGGGAGGCGGGGAACGGTGCCCCGTAGCACGGCCCGCGCCCCACTGTGGCGGGCCTTTTTGAGGGAGAAAACCCCGATGTCGCTGACCTCCCGCGGTGCATCCGCCCCCCTCGCCGGCGGCCCGGGCCGTTGGTCCCCGCCGGGGCTCACAGCGGCCGTGGCGATCGCCGCAGGCGCGGCAGCCTGGGGAATCTGGACGGCGTTCCCGACGCCGGGGCCGGGGGGCCCGTCGCGGCTCGTCGCCGCGGAGCCCCGGGTCGCCGAACGGGACACGGTCGCCGAACGGGACACGGCCGCCGAGGGGGACGACGAGGTCGCCTTCCTCCGGCTCTCGCGCGACGCCGACAAGGGCCCCCTTTCGCTCGACCCCTCGATCGTCCGCTACCGGGAAACCGCCGACAGCGCCCGGAAGGCGGGCCGGACCCGGCGGGTCGAGGTCGATCTGGTGGGGGCGGTGCACCTCGGCGGCAAGACCTACTACGACACGCTCGACAGCCTCTTCGAGGGCTACGACGCGGTCCTCTACGAGCTCGTCGCCCCCGACAACGCGCGCGTGCCGACCCCGGGCCGCAAGCCCGGGGGGGCGATCGGCGGGGCGCAGCAGGGCATGACGAAGATGCTCGGGCTCGAGTTCCAACTCGACCAGATCGACTACAAGGCGCCGAATTTCGTCCATGCCGACATGTCGCCGAAGGAGTTCGACGAGGCGATGAAGCGGCGCGGGGAGACGTGGTGGACCATGTTCTCGCGGCTGATGCGCGAGGGGGCGGAGCGTGCCGAACGCGGCCGGCCCACCGGCCCCGACGTGGGCATCGGCGACCTCTTCGGGCTGCTGTTCGGCTCGGGGCGGGAGATCCGGCTGCGGCGCATCATGGCGGAGCAGTTCACCGACATGGAGGTGCTCACCGCCGCCTTCGGCGGCGAGGAGGGCTCGACGCTGATCACCGACCGCAACGGCGCGGCGCTCGAGGTGCTGGCCGAACAGATCGCGGCCGGCAAGCGGCGGCTGGCGATCTTCTACGGCGCCGCCCACATGGAGGACTTCGACCGCCGCCTGCGGGACGACTTCGGCATGGAGCCGGTCGAGGTGGAGTGGATCGAGGCCTGGGACCTGCGGATGCCCGCGGCCAAGTGAGCGGCGGCCGGCCCCGCGGGGCGGGGCCGCCAGGGGCCGATTCAGCCCGCGGCCGGCGACGTGATCCGGGCCCGCTCGCGGGCCTGCGTCTGGGCGAGGTGCCCGGCCCACGTGTCGGCCACGTCGCGCAACTGCCCGAGGGCGGCGTCGTACCCCGCCGTCTCCACGTCCTCGCCCACCGGTTCGAACTCCACGTCGCCCGCATAGCCGTGGGCCACGAGGGCACCGACGATCGCCTCCAGCGCCATCGTGCCGTGGCCGGGGAGGAGGCGTTCCCCTTCCGTCTGGGTGCCGATCCGGTCGGCGACCTTCACGACCGCCAGCCTGCGCACCAGTGCCGGCAGCAGGCCGACGAGGGTGGCGTCGTGGCCGAAATGCCACACATCCAGCGCCATCCCCACCGCTGGGTGGTCGAACCGGTCGATCCATTCGAGCGTGGATGAGAGCCGGGTGAGGAACCCGCAGCCCGCCGATGCGGCCGCGGGAAAGGGGCGGATCGCCAGGCGCACGCCCACGTCCCAGGCCCGTGGCGCGAGGACGTCGCAGGCTTCGGAGAGGAGCCGGTGGGCGTGGCCGACGGTGTGCCCGCCGCGGCACCCCGGGTGGACGACCAGCGCGCCGGCGCCCAGGAAGGCGGCCGCCTCGATCGCCTCGACCGCGTCGTCCACGCTCTCGCGGAAGTTGCGTCCGTCACTGCCGGTGAAGCCGCCGGCCCACTGCAGGCTCGAGACCCGCAGGCCGTGCCGGCGCAGGAGGCGCCGGGCCGTCTCCAGGCCGACGTCGGAGAGCTTCGTGCGCCACAGGGCCAGCGCCGGAAAGCCGTGCGCGGCCGCACGCTCGCACTCCTCGGCGAGCCCCCAGCGGAAGGTGGTCATCTCGCTGATCGACGCGGTGAGCACGGTGTCGCATCCCCTCGTTTCGGACATGGCGCGGAAGGGTCTCCTGCCGGTGCGGGCTGCCGTCGATCGATACGTCGCGGGGCCGCGCCCGAGCGGAAGCCGGTCGCGGACGGCGAAGTATGGGACGGCCCGGCGGCGGGAGGCAAGAGAAGCGGATCATCTCCGGCGCAGCCGCGGATCGCGCGGCGGCGGAGCGACGGGCGCGTGACAGCACGCTCCGCGCCGACCGCTCTTGACAGCCGCCGGCGAATCGCTCCGACGGCCGCGCCTCACCCGCCCGGCAGGAGATCGAGGCACACCACGCGCCCCTCGCCGCGCAGGAAGAGCAGCCCGCGTGCCACCACCGGCGCGGCCCAGCACGGAGCCTCGAGCAGCGCGCGGCCGCTGTCGGGATCGGCCGGTCGGCCTCGCGCCACCTCCTGGTATCCCTCGGGAGTCGCCCGGGCGAGGACCAGATCGCCGTACTCCCCGAGGACCAGCAGATGGCCGTCGACGAGCGTCACGCTGGCCCGGCCCAGGCCCCCTTCGCTCCAGCGCACCGCGCCGGTCTCGACGTCCACGCACACCAGCTGCGCGTCGCCGGCGTTGCGGCCGCTCGATCCATACACATGCCCTTCGTGGTGGACGGGCGTGTTCCAGTGGGCCTTGAGGGCCTGGCGCGAGCGGGCTCCGGGGCGGTCGCGGCGCACCTCGCGGAACCGATCGCCGGCCGCGTCGAGCAGCACGCTCCCCGGGCCGTAGCACTCGGTGAGGAGGACGCGCTCCCCGACGACCACGGGGCTCGCGGCCACCACGCTGAACAGCTCGGGCGACCGCCAGCGGAAGGCATCCATCACCCGGCCGTCGGCCGGATCGACCGAGATCAGCTCGTCGCGCATCCAGGCCAGGATCCGATCGCGCCCGCCGATCGAGGCCTTCACGGGCACGCTGTAGCTGGCCAGTTGGTCCGACGAGCGCCACACCTCGCTGCCGTCGGCGAGATCGAACGCCACCAGCCCGCTGTCGACGCCGCGGACCATGTCGAGGCGCTCGGGCGAGGGGGGCCGCGTGCCGGCGGCGCTGCCCCCCACCTGCACCACCACCACCGGCCGCCCGCCGGCGGCGGCGAGCAGCGGCGCCGTGCCGACGCCGAAGAAATTCTGCACGACGTGGTAGCGCTCGGCGGTGTCCACGCCCCACACGAGCGCGCCGTCGGCCAGCGCCCGGCACTCCAGACGACCGTCGGGGCCGTAGGCCAGCAGCCGATTCCCCGTCACCACCGGCTGGGCCCTCGGCCCGCCGTCGTAGCCGAAGGAGTCGACGTAGCGCACGGCGCGGTCGACCTCCCACAGCGGCGCGCCGGTCTCGGCGGCCACCGCGCGGAGGCGGAGCCGGTCGCCGACGCGATCGAAGAGGATCGCGCGACCGGCGGCGACGGCCGGAGCGCAGTAGCCCTCGCCGAGCGCGGCGTGCCACACGACCCGCGGGCCGTCCGCGGGCCAGGGCACCTCGATGCCGCGCAGGGCGCTCGTGCCGTCGCCGCGCGGGCCGAGGAACGTCCCCCAGTCCTCCCCGGGGCGCGTGGAGAGATCCGCCGCGGCCGGGGGCTCGGCGGGGGCCGGGCGGGCGAGGGCCGACATGGCCGCCAGGCAGGCGGCGGCGACCACCAGGCCTGCGGCCCGGCCCGCCGGCGCGGCGCCGGGGGGGGAAAGCCGCGGTACTCCGCGCACCTGACCGTGCATCGCCGTCTCCTCGTGTCGCCCCCCGCTTCGCGCGAACTTCCCGGGGGGGCGGGAATCGCGTACACCAAGGATCCGACCCTCCAGGACCGGCCCATGGCACGTGACAAGCATATTCGCCTCGGCGACGGCGCGGTGGTGATCCCCGCGGAGGAGTTGTCCTGGCAGTTCGTCCGCTCCAGCGGGCCCGGCGGTCAGCACGTCAACCGCACCTCGAGCAAGGCGGTCGTGCGCTTCGACGTCCGCGGCTCGCCGTCCCTCCCCGAGGCGGTGCGCCGCCGGCTCCTGGCCGCTGTCGCGCCGCGGCTCACGCAGGAGGGGCACCTGCTCGTGACGAGCCAGCGTTTCCGTGACCAGGCCCGCAATGTCGACGACTGCCTCGCGAAACTGTCCGCGCTGGTGGAACGCGCCCTGCGGCCGCCGAAGGTCCGGCGCCCCACGAAGGTGCCGCGGTCCGTGGTGGCCCGGCGGCTGGAGGTCAAGCGCCGGCGGTCGTCGACGAAGGCGCTGCGCCGGCGTCCCGCGGAGTGACGGCGGGGGCCGGCGCGGAGCGTCGCCCGAGCGGGCGTTGCTATAATTCCGCCGGAAGCGATGCCCCCCTCGCCGCGTGGCGCGGGGAGCCCCGGCGTCGCCCCCGAGGAGCCGCTCATGGCCGCCCCCCGCGACATCGACCCCCTGCTCCGCGGCTGGGATCACCGCCCCGGCGAGGTGACGGCGCGGATCGTCAAGGCCCGCGACGGGAGGGAGGTGCTCCAGATGCGGATCGACATGGGGCTGTTGCAGATGGAAACCGACCTCCGCCCCGACGGCGACCGGCCGCACGGGGCCGAGACCTACTTCGACTACCTCGTGGGGGAGGCGGTCCGGCAGGGGGATGCGTTCCGGCTCTCCAAGGAGCAGTGCGCGGAGGCCGACCGGGAGTTCATCCAGTTCTACCATCGGCGGATCTGCTGGCTGTCGCTCCATGAATACCGGCGCGCCGCCCGCGACGCCGATCACAGCCTGGCCTTCATGGATTTCGTGCGCGAGCACTCCCCCGACGAGGAGTGGACGCTGTCGCACGAGCAGTATCGCCCCTTCATCCTCTTCCACCGTGTGCAGGCAGCGGCCCTGGCGACGCTCGAGGAGAACGGCGCCGCCTCGGCGATCCGGGAGATCAACTCCGGTCTCGATCGGTTCCGCGATCTGTTCGCCCGCTACGACGCGGCGGACCAGTTCTCCGAGGACGATCTCGTGCGGCGCCTCGAGCAGATGCGGGAGAGCGTCCGGACGCGCTACGAGGTCGGCCGCACGCTCGAGGAGCAGCTCGCCGACGCGGTGAAGGCGGAGGACTACGAGCGTGCCGCGTCACTGCGCGACCGGCTGCGCACCGCCCCCCTGCCGGCCCCGGCCCCGGCGGACGACGGTGCCCCGGGGACGGCGTCCGCGGGCTGATGCAGCCGGCACGGTCCGGCAGATCTTCCCCGACCGGAGCGACCGTGCATTTTTTCCCGACTTCATGGATCGCGATCCGTGAAGACGATGGAAAGAATTGCAGAGTGCCCAGGCTGCCAGGGCGCCGCAGATTGCCCCGCCCCGCCGACTCCGGCGGTTGGCGGGGCGACCGCGGCGGGGGATGGGAGTGCTGGGTCGTCACTGCGGGCACCGGGAAGCCGGCGCGGATTCGTGCGCCCGTTTGGTCCGGCGTTTGCAGATCCATTGGTTCATCGACACCGAAGCGACCGGCGCGAACCGGTCGAGTGAGCGCCCGCCACCCCCGGGAGACCGTCGCATGCCAGCCATCCAGCCGTCCGCCGCCGACCGCGCCGCCGCCGTCGGGTCGAGGTACGTCGTCATGGTGGGTGACGAGCCCTGCCTCGTCCGTGCGACCGGCGTCCGGCCGATCGCCGACGTGCTCGCGCCCCCCGAGGCCGAGCTCTTGGCGTGGGAGGAGATGGCGGCCGTGGGCGCCGTGGAGCGCGGGACGGAGGGAGACGCGGGGAGCTCCGGAGGGATGATCGCGGCCTTCCGCGCCCGCCGCCGTCGCGACCGCCCGACCGCCTCGCGCGCCACGCTCCTGGGGCGGTCGCACGGCTGATCCGCCCCGCTGGGGCCACCGGTGGCGCGGCCCGCGGGCCCCCCGGGCCGCTCCTGCTACACTCCCGCTCGAACCGCCGGACGAAGTGGCCGGCGGCACGCCGCGGGAGCCTCCCATGACGCAGCCCCTCCAGGTGCCCTCCGGCACGCGCTGCCGGCTGTCGGATTTCGACCCCGACGAGCACGAGGGCCTCGACCGTCAGACGGCGGAAGCCGAGACGCGGCGCCACTGCGAGGCCCTCGACGAACTGGCCTACCGGCTGTTCGCGGAATCGCGCCGCAGCGTGGTCCTGGTCCTCCAGGGGATCGACACCTCCGGCAAGGATGGCACGATCCGCATGGTGGCCAGCGGCGTCAGTCCGCAGTGCCTCGACGTGGCCAGCTTCAAGGCGCCCAGCGCCCTCGAACTGGCCCACGACTTCCTCTGGCGGGTGCACGCCCGCATCCCGGCGCACGGCCGGATCGGCATCTTCAACCGCTCCCACTACGAGGACGTGATCGTGGTGCGCGTGCGCAAGCTGGTGCCGGAGCAGGTGTGGCGCGCCCGCTACGCCCCGATCAACGCCTTCGAGAAGCTCCTGTCCGACGCCGGCGTGACGTTCGTGAAGTGCTTCCTGCACATCAGCCGCGAGGAGCAGCGCAAGCGCCTCGCCGACCGGCTCCAGGATCCGACGAAGCAGTGGAAGCTCGGCCCGGCGGACCTCGACGACCGCCTTCTGTGGGACGACTTCCAGGCCGCGTACGAGGACGCGATCTCGGCCTGCAACATGCCGGAGGCGCCGTGGCACATCGTGCCGGCGAACCGGAAGTGGTACCGCAATCTCGTCGTGGCCCGGCTGCTGCGGCAGGCGCTCGAGCGCCTCGATCCCCGCTTCCCCCCCTTCGATCCCACGCTCATCAAGCGGCTCGACTGACGCCCCGCCCCGCCCGGATCCGCCCCATGAACGGCGCCCTCCTCCTCGACCCCGGCCTGTGCCGCGCCCGCCAGGGCCGCCTCCGTGCGGCGCTCGAACGGGCCGGCGTCGATCTGGTGGTGGTCACGTCGCCGGAGCACGTCCAGTACCTCACCGGGCACCGCTGGGATTACCGCTGGGCCCGGGCCCCGCTGGCGGCGCTCGACGCGTCGGGCCACGTGCTCCTCGTCTGCCCCGACCGCGAGGTGGAGGAGGCGGCGGCCGACGAGCTGCGCGTCTACGACAGCAAACGCCGCTCGACCCTCCGCCTCGACCAGCGCGAGGCGTCGGCGGCGGTGCTCGGCGACTGGCTGGGCACGCGGCCGCCGGTGCGCCGCGTGGCCCTGGAATACTCCGCCTGCTGCCCCCACGTGTCGCGCCTCTTCGGGACGGCGGACACCGTCGACGTGGAGCCCGTCCTCTGGACGCTGCGGCGCCGCAAGGACGCCGACGAGCTCCGACTCCTCCGCCGGGCGATCGACGCCACCGGCGCGATGTACGCCACCGCCCGCCGCCTGCTCCGGCCCGGCGTCAACGAGCTCGCCGTGTTCTCGGCGCTCCAGACGGCGGCCGTCGAGTCGTGCGGCGAGATGCTCACCGACACCGGCAACGACTACGCCTCGGGGGTGCGCGGCGGCGCCCCGCGCGACCGCCGCATCGAGGCCGGCGAGCTGTTCATCCTCGACCTCGGGCCGGCCTACCGCGGCTATTTCTCCGACAACGCCCGGACGATCGCGGTCGACGGCCGCCCCACCGCGGCACAGCGGGCCGCCTGCCAGCGCGTCGCGGGGGCGTTTTCGATCGTGGAGCGGATGGGGCGGCCGGGGGTGCGCTGCCGCGACATCTACGCCGCCGTCCACGACTGGCTCAACGCCGAGCCGGAACTGGGATCCTGGAACAGCCACCTCGGCCACGGGATCGGCCTGTTCGTGCACGAGATCCCGCACCTCAATCCGGCCTGGGACGAGACCCTCGAGGAGGGGGACGTGGTCGCGGTGGAGCCCGCGCTGTACGGCCCGGAACTCCGCGCGGGGATCCGGCTGGAGAACGACTACCTCGTCACCGCCTCGGGCCTCGAGTCACTCTCGCCGTTCCCGCTGGGGCTGGCCGACGACTGACCGCCGTCCGGCACGCGGCCGGTCTGGTCATGGATGACTCCGCCCACGGGCGACAACAGGCTGTGGACCACCTGCTCCGCCGCCGGATGCGGCGGCAGGCACCCCTGAAAAACCTCGGCTTTTCAGGGTGCCGCGGCGTGGAAAAAGGTCATGGGTGACTTTTTCCACGCACCACTAGCGCACCGTACCCCGGCCGGGGGCGGAGGCGATCGGGCCCGGGACGACGCGGAGCTCGCCGTCGAGCGGAATCTCCTCGGCGGCATCCCCCTCGCCGCACCACACGGCCGCCCGGAAGGGCACCGCGCCGGTGTGCTCGCAGACGGCGACCACGTCGACCGCGAGGCATTCGCCGGGGGCGAGCTCGGGGAGGCTCTCGAAGACCACCGATCCCTTGCGCGTCACCGTGCCGACGCGGCCCGCCGCGCCACGGGGCTCGATCCCGCGGCCGAAGTGGAACATCGGCGTCACCGCCCGGGCGGCGGCGGTGCCGGTGTTGCGGACCGAGAGGCGGAGCGTGATCTCCTCACCGCGTGCCACGCCCCCCTCGGGCCCCTCGACGACGACCTCGATGCAGGCGGCGGGCTCCTCGACGACGGTCGCCACCGCGTCGGCCGGCGCCGTCTCGGGGGCGGCCGGGTCGGTCGCCACGGGGCTCTCCCCGGCGGACGCCGGCGCATCGGCGGCGACCTCGGCGGCGACCTCGGTGGCGTCGACCGGAGCGGCCTGGTCAACGGTGGCGGTCTCGGTGGCCGCGTCCGCGACGGTGCCGGGGGCTGCCGAGGTGTCGGTGGAGGCGTCCGCGTCGGCGACGCTGCCGCTGTCGGCGGCGATCGCGGAGGTGGTGCCGTCGGCGTCCGGTGCGGTCACCAGTTCCGTCGCGGCGGGGGTGGACGGCGCGTCGGGCGCCGCGGGCGCCGCCCGGCGCGGCTGCGACCGGGCGATCGTCGCGGCATCACGCCTCGGCTGCGGCACGGGGCCCCGCATCGCCGGGCGGGGCGCGGGGAGGATTCCGAGCGGGCGCGGCAGCGCGTCGAGCGTGGCCTGCAGGCGACCGAAGGGACGCGGGCGCTGCACCGTCGGCGCGGGGGCCCGCGACCGCGGGGCATGCCGGACCGCCGGCGGCGACGGACGGCGCGGCGTTGCCGCCGGGGCCATCTCCTCGGCGGGATGCTCGGTCGTGGCCAGGGCGTGCGGCGCAGTGGCGTCCGCAGTGGCGTCCGCAGTCGTGTCCGCAGTCGTGTCCGCAGTCGTGTCCGCGGTGGCGTCCGTCGTGACGTCCGCGGGCTGCCCGCCGGCGGGGTCGCCCGTCGTCGCCACGGCGTCGGTGGCTGCCGTGCCGCTGGCTGCCGTATCGGGCGCGACGAGCTCTGCCGTCGCTGGGTCGCCGGCGGCCACTGGTGCCGCCGCCAGCGCGGTGGTCGTGTCGTCGGCGGCAGGCACGAGCGTGGGCGGATTCTCGGCGGGCGTCGTCTCGGACGCGGGCGCCGTGCCGGCCACCTCTCCTGACGCCGAGGCGTCGGTCGCAAGGCCGTCGATGGCGGGCGCGGCCCCGGCCGCCGGTGCGTCGGTGGTGACCGTGTCGGTGGCCGCCGCGGAGGGATCGTTCGTGGTGGCGGGGGCAGCCTCGAGCGCCGGCGGGGTCGCGACGGCCAGCGGCGCCCGCGGCGCCACGGTGCGCACGCGGCGCGGCGCGGGAGCGGGGGCCGGAGCGGGAATCAGCCCGAAGGGCCGGGGCATCTCTGCCAGGGCGGCACGCAGCCGGTCGAGGAGCGCCTCGCGGCGCTGCGGCGTGACGGTCGGGCGGG
>CAISKG010000178.1 GCA_903885855.1 uncultured Planctomycetaceae bacterium | reverse complement strand
TCGAGCGCGCGGCGGGCCGCCGCGGGCCACTCCGCCGGCAGCGGCGCCCGGGCCTCGAGCGGCGCGCCGTCGCCGGGATCGCGAAAGCGGATCGCCAGGGACACTAGCGCGATCGGCGCCTCGCGGCCCGGCGCGGGGGGCGCGGGCCCGCCGTAGAGCGCGTCGCCCACCACCGGACACCCGCGATGCGCCGCCTGGAGGCGGAGCTGGTGCATGCGGCCGGTGTGGGGACGCAGTTCGACGAGCAAGCGCTCCCCGCCTCCGGCTCCGGAAGCGCCGCCGTCGGCGAAGCGCGCGAGCAGCGTGGCGCCGGCGCGGGCCTCGCGGCCGAGCGGATCGTCGTCGGCCACCACGCGCGCCCGCGGCTCGTCGGGCACCTTCGCGAGCCGATCGACCCACTCGCGGCACTCGCCCACGATCCAGGCGCCGGCATCGGGCCGCGGCGCGAGGATCGCCACGTAGGTCTTCTCCACCTCGCGGCGCTCGAACTGCCGCGAGAGTTTCCGCGCCGCGCGCGGCGTGGTGGCCATGAGCATCACCCCCGCCACCGCCCGGTCGAGCCGGTGCGGGATGCCGAGGTAGGCGCCCGGCGCGAGGCGGCCGCGCAGCCACGCCTCGAGCGAGGGGAACGGGGCCGGCGCCTGGGTGGGCAGCCCGGCGGGCTTGAGGAGCGCCGTCACCCCGGAGCGCTCGAAGAGGATCGTCGGCTCGGGGATGCCGGCGGCGCCGGGATCGGCAGGTTCCACGGTCGGGCTCCGGCTCCCGGCGGTGCGCGGCCGGCGGCCGTCGGTCAGCCCGCCGCGGGGCGGCCGCGCCCCACCGCCACGCCGGGCAGCGACGGCGTCACGCGCACGTCGACGACCGCGGCGGCCCCCGGGATGATGGCCGACTCGTCGTCGTCCACGATCCCCGCGGCGACGACGTCGTCGAAGTCGGGGAAATCATCGACGATCGCCGGAGGTCCGTCGAGATCGGCGGGGATCCCCGCCAACCCGTCGATCCCGGAGGCGTCGTCGGCGTCGGCGACGAGCCCCAGGAGCGATTGCATCTCCGCGACCGAGATTTCCGCCAAGCGGAAACTGCGCATGATCTCGGCGACGGGGTCCTCGTCACCGGTGCGGCCCTGGGTCTGGCGGGCGGCGAACGACCGGCAGAGCGTCTCGAGCGTGTCGCGATCCATCGCTCCCTCCGTGTGGCTCGGGCCCGGCGGCACGGCGGCCGGGCGGGCGTCGGGGATGTCCATGACGGGCACGGGGCCTCGCCCCGTCTCGGGATGGTGTACGAACATCGTTCGAGGATCGTTCGCGCGGTGTCAAAATCAAGTGATCGTCCGCGGCGTGCCTCTCCGCGCGCCGGCGGGACACTCGCGCCGCCCCGGCCGCAGGCGTCTTCCGTTGCCCCCCTCCGGGGCACCCGATACGCTCTTCCGGAAGCGGTCGGGCGGGGCTGCGCCCGCGGCCACGCCGCCGTCGCCACCCGGGGGTCCGCCGCCATGCCCAGGCCGTCCAGCCGCGTCCGCCTGCTCTCCGTCTGCCTCGCCTGCCTGCCGTGGGCCGCCGCCGCGGGCCGCCCAGCGTCGGCCGACGATTCCTCCCTCCTCCCGCTCCCCTCCTTCACGCGCCACGCCCTCGACGGCCGGTTCTTCGCGGAGGGCGCCGGCGTCGGGGACTTCAACCACGACGGGGTCCCGGACGTCGCCGCGGGGCCGTTCTGGTTCGCCGGCCCCGCCTTCGAGGAGCGCCACGAGTTCGCGCCGCCGAAGCCCTTCGACCCGCGCGGCTACTCCGACAACTTCTTCGCCTGGAGCCACGACTTCAACCGCGACGGCTGGGACGACATCCTCGTCTACGGCTTCCCGGGGCAGGATGCCTCGTGGTTCGAGAATCCGCGCGGCGCGGAGGGGCACTGGCAGCGCCACCGCGTCCTGCCGCAGGTCGACAACGAGTCGCCGGCCTGGACCGATCTCGACGGCGACGGCTCCCCGGAGATCGTCTGCTCGGTGGGGGGCTTCTTCGGCTACGCCTCGATCGGCCGCAAGGATCCCGCCGCGCCGTGGGTGTTTCACCGCATCTCCCCCGAGGCCGCCGGGGGGCGCTTCACCCACGGCCTCGGCGTGGGCGACGTCGACGGCGACGGCCGCGCCGACCTCCTGGAGAAGAACGGCTGGTGGCGCCAGCCCGAGTCGCTCGCAGGGGATCCGGTGTGGCAGTTCCACCCGCATCCCTTCGCCGGGCCCGGCGGCGCGCAGATGCACGTCCGCGACGTCGACGGCGACGGCCGCAACGACGTGATCACGAGCCTCGCCGCCCACGGCTACGGCCTCGGCTGGTGGAAGCAGACCCAGGCCCCTGACGGCACGCGGGGCTTCGAATACCGGCCGATCACCGGCGACAAGCCCTCCGACAGCCCCTACCGCACGCTCTTCTCGCAGATCCACGCCATCGACGTGGCCGACGTGGACGGCGACGGGATCGACGACATCGTCACCGGCAAGCGCTGGTGGGCCCACGGCCCCGACGGCGACCCCGATCCCTCGGCGCCGGCGGTCCTCTATTGGTTCCGCGGCACGCGCCCCGCCGCGGGCGAGGCGGAGTTCGTGCCGCAGCTGGTCGACGACGATTCCGGCGTGGGGGTGCAGGTGACGGTCGCCGACGCCACCGGCGACGGCCTCCCCGACATCGTCGTGGCCAACAAGAAGGGGATCTTCGTCCACGTGCAGGCGCGCGAGATGGTGCCGCCCGAGCGGCACGCCGACGCCCAGCCGCGCGTCCGCCGCGCACCCGCCGACGGGCTCGAGCCCGAGGAGGCGGCGCGGGCCATGTCGGCCCCGCCGGGATTCTCCGTCAAGCTCCTCGCCGCCGAGCCGGACGTGCGCCAGCCGATCGCCATGTGCTTCGACGACCGGGGCCGGCTGTGGGTGGCCGAGGCCTACGCCTACCCCAAGCGCGTCGCGCCGGAGGACGCGGCCGACCGGATCCTCATCTTCGAGGACACCGACGGCGACCACGTCCTCGATTCGCGGAAGGTGTTCAAGGAGAAGCTGAATCTCGTCAGCGGCCTGGCGGTGGGCTTCGGCGGCGTGTGGGTGGGGGCGGCGCCGGAGCTGCTCTTCATCCCCGACGCCGACGGCGACGACGTGCCCGACGGCGAGCCCGAGGTGCTCCTCGACGGCTGGGGCTGGGAGGACACCCACGAGACGCTCAACGCCTTCATCTGGGGGCCCGACGGCTGGCTCTACGGCTGCCACGGCGTCTTCACGCACTCAAGCGTCGGCAGGCCCGGCGCCCCCGACGCCGAGCGGAAGCGCATCAACGCCGGCATCTGGCGCTACCATCCGGTGCGCCGGCAGTTCGAGGTCTTCTCCGAGGGGACGAGCAACCCCTGGGGGGTCGACTTCAACGACCTCGGCCACGCCTTCCAGACCGCCTGCGTGATCCCCCACCTCTATCACGTCATCCAGGGCGCGCGCTACGAGCGCCAGGCGGGGCAGCACTTCAACGCCTGGACCTTCGACGACATCAAGACCATCGCGCGCCACCGCCACTGGACCGGCGGGCAGTGGAACAACGCCGACCGGGAGAAGTCGGACGCCATCGGCGGCGGCCACGCCCACTGCGGCGCCTGCGTCTACCTCGGCGGCGCGTGGCCCGAGCGCTACCGCGGCCGGCTGTTCATGAACAACATCCACGGCGCCCGGCTCAACCAGGACCGCCTCACTCCCTCGGGCAGCGGCTACGTGGGGGACGGCGATCCCGACTTCCTCTTCGCCAACGACACCTGGTCGCAGTTCATCTCGCTCCAGACCGGCCCCGACGGCCAGATGGTGCTCATCGACTGGTACGACCGCAACCAGTGCCATCACCACGACACCCAGGCCCACGACCGGGGCAACGGCCGGATCTTCAAGGTCATGTACACGCGCGGCGGCGCGGTGCCGGCGGTGAAGGTCGATCTCGCCGCCGAGAGCGACGCCGCGCTCGTCGACCTCCTCGGCCACGACAACGACTGGTTCGTCCGCCACGCCCGGCGCCTCCTCCACGAGCGGGCCGCGGCGGGCTCGCTGGCCGCCGACACCAAGGCCCGGCTGCTGGAGAAGCTCGCGGCGGCGGAGACGGCCCCCAAGCGGCTGCGCGTGATCTGGGCGCTGCACGTTACCGGGAGCCTCGATGCCGTCGTCGCGGAGCGCCTCCTCGACGACCCCGATCCGGCGGTGCGCGCCTGGGCGATCCAGCTGGCCAACGAGACCGGCGGCGTGCCGCTCGAGTCGCGCCTCGGCACCTACCGGCGTCTGGCGGCCGAGGATCCCTCGCCGGTGGTGCGCCTGGCGCTGGCCTCGGCCCTGCAGCGCATCGCGCCGGAGGCACGCTGGGAGGTATGCGAGGCGCTCGTGGCCCATTCCGAGGACGCCGACGACCACAACCTCCCCCTCATGAACTGGTACGCGATCGAGCCTCTGGTGCCGCTGGACCCCGCGCGGGCGGTGGCGCTGGCGGCGGCGTCGCGGATTCCGACGGTGTCGCGCTTCATCGTCCGCCGCGCGGCCTCGGAGGAGGCCTGCTACGAGGCCCTGGTGGCGGGGCTCGCGACCGCCGATTCCCCCTCGCGCAAGTGGATGCTCGGCGAGATCGTGGTGGCGCTCTCGGCCCGCGGGCGGATGGAGGCTCCCCCGGCCTGGCAGCGCGGCTACGAGGCCCTCGGCGCCGACGCGGACGCCGAGGTGCGGCGCCTCGCCGACGTCGTCGCCGTGCGCTTCGGCGATCCGCGCGTGCTGCCGAGCCTGCGGGCGCTCCTCGCCGACCGCGACGCCGACGTCGCCGCACGGCGCGAGGCCCTCGAGGCGCTGGTCGCCGCGCGTGACGCGGGCATGCCGCCGGTGCTCCACGGGCTCCTCGACGACGCGGCGCTCGCCAAGGAGGCGATCGTGGCCCTCGCGGCGGTGCCCGACGACGCCACCCCCGGGGTGCTCGTGGAGGCCTACGAGGGGCTGTCGGCCGAGGGGCGGCAGGGGGCCATCGCGGCGCTGGTCGCGCGCCCGGCCTGGACGCTCGCCCTCCTCGACGCCATCGACGCCGGCAGGGTGCCGCGCGGGGATCTCTCCGCCTTCACCGTCGGTCGGCTCGCGCAGTCGGCCGACGCGCAGGTGATCGCCCGCCTCAACGAGACCTGGGGCACGATCCGTTCCACGCCGGAGGACCGCAAGGCGGAGTTCGCCACGTGGCGCAAGGCCCTCGAGCCGGCGGCCATGAAGCAGGCCGACCTGTCGCGCGGGCGGACGGTGTTCAACCGCACCTGCGGCTCCTGCCACCTCCTCCACGGCCAGGGCGGCCGCATCGGCCCCGACATCACCGGCTCCAACCGGGCCGATCTCGAGTATCTCCTGGCCAATCTCCTCGATCCCAGCGCCGTCGTCGGCCGCGACTACCAGACGACGACCATCCTCACCACCGACGGCCGCTCGATCGCCGGGATCGTGGTCCGGGAGACGCCGACGAGCGTCACCCTCCAGACGCCCACCGAGCAGGTGACGGTGGCCCTCGACGACGTCGAGACGCGCGTCCTCTCGCCGCAGTCGCTGATGCCCGAGAACCAGCTGGCCCAGCTGCCGCCGGAGGAGGCGCGCGACCTCGTCGCCTACCTCCGCCATCCCGGCCAGGTGCCGCTGCCCGGCGAGGGGCCGCCCCCCTTCGATGCCGAGGGGCGGATCCCGGGGGCGATCGAAGGGGAGGCGCTGGCCCTCGCCGCGCGCCCCGCCGGCGAGGCGCGCCCGCAGCCCATGGGGAGCTTCAAGGCCGCGCGCTGGAGCGGCGCGTCGCAGGTCTGGTGGACGGGCGCCAAGCCGGGAGCCCGGCTCGTGCTCGAGGTGCCCGTCGAGCGGCCCGGCCGATACGAGGTGATGGCGGTGTGCACCAAGGCCCACGACTACGGCACCGTCACCCTGGCCTTCGGCGACGGCCGGCCGACGGCGCCGCTGGACCTCTTCGACAAGGACGCGGTGGTGATCACGCCGGAGGTGTCGCTGGGGGTCTTCGACCTCGAGCCGGGCACGGTGCCGCTGACGGTGGAGATCGTGGGGGAGAACCCGGCGGCCACGAAGGCCTGGATGTTCGGCCTCGACTACGTGCGGCTGGTGCCGGTGCAGGGCGCTTCGGCCGGGACGGCCCCCGCGGCCGGGGCCCCCTGACGACCCGTGGAAAAAGTCATCCATGACCTTTTTCCAGACCACCGGCGCGGGGCGGCGGATTCGCGAACTAGGATTCCCCACGGGCGCCCGCCGTAACGCCCGCGGCCGGCCGTCGTCTTCCCGGCATCGCACGGCCTTGTCGTTACCCCCAGGGGATCCACCATGTCGCGCCCCCCGCGCTTCGCTCCGCCCGCGTCCTTCGGGGTGTCGTCGCTCCTGCCGATCCTCGCCGCCGGCCTCCTCCTTCCGGCCGCGGCCCGCGCCGGCGAGATCGGCTTCGCCGAGACCTTCGCCCTCGCCGAAGACCGGGAGAAGGCGCTCGAGGAGCTCGTCCCCGGCACCGAGGACTTCTTCTACTACCGCTGCCTCCATCTGCTCGCCACCGAGCGCCCCGCCGCGTGCGATCCGCTCCTGGCCGACTGGGTGCGGGCCCACGGCGAGACGCCGCGTGTGTGGGAGATCCGCTCGCGCCGGGCACTGGCCACCTTCGACGCCGACCCCAAGGCGACGATCGAGTACCTCGTGCGCCGCCTCGGCGTCGGCTTCGGCCACGAGCGCGTCGTGCCCGGCGCCGAGCCGCAGCTCCCCACCGCGCTCGATCCGGCGCTGATCGCGCCGCAGGCGTGGACCGATCGCGCCCGGGCCCACTCCCCCGACACGATCGACGCCTGGGAGGATGGGGCGCTGCGGCGCATCGCCGCCGGCGCCGAGCCGGGCGCCCCGCTCGACCGCGTCCGCCGCCGCCAGCTCCTCTCGCGCCTCGTGCGCCCCGACATCCCGGGGCTGGCGAAGCTCGTCGCCGACGACCTGCGCGAACCCGACGCGGGGGGCTTCGGATCGATCGGCATTCATCGCCTCCTCACGCTCGAGCAGCTGCGCGAGCTGCTCGAACTCGAGCCGCGCCTGCGCGACGACGCCACGATGGTCGCCGCCACGCTCGCACGCCTCCAGCCCACGGCCGACGAGGATCCACGCGATCCGGCCGTGCTCCGCGCCTACCTCGGCCGGCTCGAGGCCTACGCGCGCGGCCTCGGGCCGGTGCACAACTCCCTCAAGGCGCTCGTCCTCCACCAGCGCCTCTCCCTCGACCGGCGCGAGGGACGCTTCGACAAGCAGGCCTTCCTCGACTACCTCGCCCTGCCGCGCCCCCAGGGCTACGTGTCGCCCAAGCTCCTCTCCACCGACGCGGCCCGGGCCTTCCCCTGCAACCTCGGGCAGGCGTACGAGGGCTGCCTGCTGCCGCCGGTGGGGGACGACGAACCGCTGGTGCGCGCGTACCTCGGCCGGTTTCTCGTCGACGCGGCCGACACGAAGGAGTTCGAGCCGTTCCTGGAGAAGGGCTGGCTCGACCGGCTGTTCGCCGAGACCAAGCTCCTCGCCGGCCTGGGCGCGCCCGACAAGCACGCCGCGATCCTCGGGCCGGCCGCCTACCGGGCCCTGCGCGACCGGGTGGACATCGAGATCCTCCCCTCCAATCCCCACACCTTCGCCCCCGACGCCCCGGTGGCCCTCGAGGTGGCGGTGAAGAACGTCCCCGAACTCACCGTGCGCATCTTCGAGATCGACACCCTCGGCCACTACCGCACGACGCTCGCCGAGGTCGACACCGACATTCCGCTCGACGGCCTCGAGCCGACCGCCGAGACGGTGCTCCGCTCGGCGGACGACGCCCTGCGCCGCACGGTGCGGCGGGTGGAACTGCCGCAACTCTCGCGCCCCGGGATCTACGTCGTCGACTTCGTGGGCAACGGCCGCTCGAGCCGGGCGCTGGTGCGCAAGGGGCGGCTGCGGCCGCTGGTGGTGGCGACCGCCTCCGGGCAGCGTTTCACGATCCTCGACGACGCCGGGAGGAAGGTGCAGGGAGCGCGGCTGTGGATCGAGGGGCGCGAGTACGCCGCCGGCGACGACGGCACGGTCGTCGTCCCGCCGAGCACCGCTCCGGGACGCAGGCCGCTGGTCGTCACGGCCCCGATCGCGCTGGCCGACGGCACCACGGCCGAGATCTCGAGCCTCGACACCTTCGACCACGAAGGGGAGACGCTCGCGCTGTCGGCCGGGATCCACGTCGACCGGGAGAGCCTGCGCACGCGGCGCACCGCCGAGGTGGTGGTGCGGCCGGCGCTGCTGGCCAACGGCCGGCCCGTGTCGATCGCCGCGATCGAGGAGCCGCGTCTCACGATCCGCTCCGTCGATCTCGACGGGGTGCCGGCGGTGCGCGAGATCGCCCCCTTCCCCCTCTTCGAGGATCGGGAGAGCATCCACGAGTTCCTCGTGCCGCAGCGCCTCGCGGAGGTGACCTTCGTCCTCTCCGGCAAGGTGAAGCGTCTCGCCGCCGGCGGCGAGAAGGCCGACCTCGCCGCCTCGCGCACCTTCACGCTCAACCAGATCGACCGCACCGACAAGGTGGAGGATCTGTTCCTCGTCCGCTCCGCCGACCGCTGGCTCCTCGAGGTCCGCGGCAAGAGCGGCGAGCCGCGCCCCTCGCGCCCGGTGGGCGTGACGCTCAAGGCCCGCGACGTCCGCCATCCCTTCACCGTCCAGCTCAAGACCGACGTCCAGGGGGCGATCGATCTGGGGCCGCTGGAGGGCATCGAGAGCGTCTCCGCCCAGGGGCCGGAGGGCACGGCCCACGCCTGGACGCTGGCCCCTGACCGCACCACGCTCCCGCAGTCGGCCCACGGCCGCACCGGCGAGGCGCTGCGCCTTCCCTACCTGCCCCTGGCGATCCACCGCACGGGGCGGCCGGCGGGCAAGCCGGACCGCGCGGATGCGTCGCTCTTCGAGCTGCGCGGCGGCGCCTACGCCGCCGATCGCTTCGCGAATCTCGACGTCGACGGGGGAAGCCTCGTGCTCCGCGACCTGCCCCCCGGCGACTACGAGCTCTTCCTCCCCGCCCAGGCCGCGCGGGTCGAGGTGCGGATCTCGGCCGGCACGCCGATCGACGGCTTCCTCGTCGGGCCCTTCCGGCAACTGGAGGCGCCGCGACTGGAGCCCACGGCGATCGAGCGCGTCGCCCCCGAGGGGGACGATCTCGTGATCCGCCTCACGCGCCCCAACGCCTTCACGCGCGTCCACGTCTTCCCGAGCCGCATGACGCCCGATTTCGATCCCTTCGCGGCGCTCGCGGTGGTGCGCGGGCCGGAACCCTGGGCCTTCGCCCGCGGCGCCTTCGCGAGCGCCTACGTCAGCGGGCGGAACCTCGGCGACGAGATCGCCTACGTCCTCCGCCGCCGCGCGCAGGCCCCCTTCGCCGGCGCGATGCTCGCCCGCCCCAGCCTGCTCCTCCACCCGTGGGCCACCGAAGACACCTCCACCGCCAAGCAGGACCCGCGTGCCGGGGAGGAGTTCGACGCCGTCGCCGACGCCCCCATGAGCATGGCGAAGGCTGCCGCGCCGGCCCCCGCCTCCCCCGCGCAGGGGCCGGCCAGTTTCGCCGACCTCGACTTCCTCGCCGACGATCCCCCGGTGGCCACCAACCTCGCTCCGGGCGACGACGGCACGATCCGGCTGCCGCTCTCGGCCCTCGCGGGCCATCAGGAGCTGACCGTGGTCGTGGTCGATCCCACGCTCACCCTCGCGCGAGGCGTGGCGCTGGCGGCGGCACCGCCGCGCCTCGCCGATCAGCGCCTCCTGCGCGGCCTCGATCCGGCGGCGCACCTCATCCAGCGGCAGAAGGTGAGCCTCGTCGATCCCGCCGCAGGGCCGTTCGTGATCGAGGACGCCGCCAGCGGCCGCTTCGAGGCCTACGACAGCCTGGCACGCGTCTTCGGACTGTTCACGGCCGTGTCCCGCCATCCAGATCTCCCCACCTTCGCCTTCCTGCTGCGCTGGCCGTCGCTCGACGAGGCCGAGAAGAAGCGGCTCTATTCCGAGCACGCCTGCCACGAGCTCCACGTCTTCCTGTTCCACAAGGACAAGCCCTTCTTCGAGGCGGTCGTGCTGCCGGGGCTGCGGACGAAGAAAGACCGCACGTTCATCGACCACTGGCTCCTCGGCGACGATCTCTCGCCGTGGCTCGAGCCGTGGCGCTACGGCCAGCTCAACGTCGCGGAGCGGGCGCTGCTCGCCCGGCGGCTGGCCGACGAGCGGCCGCGCACCGCGCGGCACATCGAAGACCGGCTCGCCGTCCTTCCCCCCGACACCGAACGGCGCCGGCAGCTCTTCGAGGCCGCCGTGGCGGCCGGCGCGCTCGACGCCGCCGACCGCTTCGGCACCGTGGCCCTCGGCGACGAGCTTGCGCGCGAGCAGGGGCAACTCGGCTTCGGCCTGGCGGAGCGCCCGGCCAACGGGCCGATGGGGGGCGCCCGCACCGCGGGGAGCTTCGCGGGCGGCGGGATGGGGGGCATGGGGGGCGGCATGCCCGCCGAGCCCCCGCCGGCCCCGCCGGCCGCCGCGCGGGAATCGCTCGACGCCGCCCCCGCCGACAAGGACATCGCCGCCGGCCGCAGCCTGCGCCGCCGCGACGAGGCGCGCCAGAGCGTCGCGGATCGCTTCAAGCGCAAGGCCGAGGAGAAGGCCGTCGACCGCCTCGCCGACGCCAAGGAAGCCGAGGAGCTCGGGGTCGACATGGAGGGGCGGAAGAGCACCCCCTTCTTCGCCGAGCGCGGCGGGGAGGCCGCGGCGCTGTTCCGCGTCCTCGAGCCGACGAAGGAATGGGCCGAGAGCAACTACCGCCGGCTGCGGATCGCCGTCCAGGACGCCGCGCTCATCGGGCCCGGGCGCTTCTGGCTCGACTACGCCAAGGCCGATCCGGCCCTCCCCTTCCGCTCGGTGCACCTCGCCGACGCGACGCGCAACTTCCCCGAGATGATGCTGGCGCTGGCGGTGCTCGACCTCCCCTTCGAGTCGCCGGAGCACGCCACGGCCTTCGAGGGGGGACGGATGACGCTCACGCCCGCCGGGCCGTTCGTCGCCTTCCACGAGGAGACCGTCGCCGCGGAACCGCCGGCGGCCCCCTCGAGCGTGCTCGTCAGCCAGAACTTCCTCCGCCAGTCGGAGCGGCAGGAGATCGTGGACGGCGAGCCGCGCGACAAGTTCGTCGCGGGCGAATTCCTCACCCACGTCGTCTACACCGCGCAGGTGGTGGTGACCAACCCCACCTCCTCGCGGCGCAAGGTGTCGGTGCTGCTCCAGATCCCGCGCGGCAGCGTGCCGGTCCTCGGGGGCAAGGCGACGCGCTCGGTGCCGCTGGTCCTCGAACCCTACGCCGTGCAGG
The DNA here is from genome assembly GCA_903885855.1 of uncultured Planctomycetaceae bacterium. GTDB lineage: Bacteria > Planctomycetota > Planctomycetia > Pirellulales > UBA1268 > QWOP01. Next base: position 17,375 of record CAISKG010000178.1, on the reverse strand, counting down.
CGCTCGAGTACTCCTTCGAGTTCCCCGCCGCGGGCGAGTTCGCCCACTACCCGGTGCACGTCTCGCAGGGAGACGATCTGGTGGCCTTCGTGCCGCCGGTGACCTTCACCGTCGTCGACCGCCCGGCGCGGCCCGACGAGCAGTCGTGGGAGGCGGTGTCGCAGGACGGCACCGACGAGCAGGTCCTCGCCTGGCTCGACGGCCACACCCTCGAGAACGTCAATCTCGATCTCGTCGCCTGGCGGATGAAGGACGCGGGGATGTTCCGCCGCGTCACCGCCCGCCTCGCAGAGCGGCACGTCTGGAATCCCACCCTCTGGTCGTACGGCCTCCTCCACGGCGACGCCGCCGCGATCCGCGTCTGGCTCGAGCACCACGCCGGCTTCGTCGCCGAGCTGGGGGGACGGATCCGCACCGGGCTCGTGTCGATCGACCCGGTGGAGCGGCGCACCTACGAGCACCTCGAGTACTGGCCGCTGGTCAACGCCCGTACCTTCACGCTGGGGGCCCGCCGCCAGATCGTGAACGACCGCTTCCACGCGCAGTACCACCGCTTCCTCGACGACGTGTCGCGCGGCCGGGGACTGTCGAACGACGACCGTCTGGCGGCCGTCGTCTACCTCCTCCTCCAGGACCGCGTCGACGAGGCCCGTGCCCACTTCGACAAGGTGCTCCGCGACGGCCTGGCGACGCGGCTGCAGTACGACTACGCCGACGCCGTCCTCGCCCTCCACGCGGGCGACCCGCAGCGGGCCAGGGCGGTGGCGCTGCAGCACGTCAACTTCCCCGTCGACCGCTGGCGGCAGCGCTTCGAACTCGTGGTGGCGCACGCCGACGAGGCGGCCGGCAAGGGGGACGCGGCCGTGCTCGATCCGCTCGACCGCTCGCAGGAGTTGGGGGCGCTGGCCGCGCAGGCGCCCGCCCTGGAGATGCGCCTCGAGGGGGCGACGGTGGTCCTCGACCACCGCAATCTCGCCCGCGCCACCGTGGCGCTGCACGAGATGGATCTCGAGGTGCTCTTCAGCCGCAATCCCTTCGCCGGGAGCTTCGCCGGCCAGTTCGGGTCGGTGCGGCCCAACCGCACGATCGAGGTCGAGCTCGACGCCTCCGGCACGACCCGCGTGCCGCTCCCGCCCGAGTCCGCACGGCGCAACCTCCTCGTCACCGTCACCTCCGGCGGGATCGCCCGTTCGGAGCCGGCGTATTCGACCGGCCTGGCGGTGCGCGTGGTGGAGAACTACGGCCAGGTGCTCGTGACGCGGTCGGCCGACGGCAAGCCCGTGGCCAAGGCCTACGTCAAGGTCTACGCCCGGATGGACGACGGCGGCGTGGCCTTCTACAAGGACGGCTTCACCGACGTCCGCGGCCGCTTCGACTACGCCTCGCTGTCGACCGACGACGCCGTCCGCGCCCGCCGCTTCTCGATCCTCGTGACGAGCCCCGAGGAGGGATCGGCGGTGCGCGAGGCCGCGCCGCCGCCGCGGTGAGCCTCCCGGAAAACGGGCATGGGTGCCTTTTTCTCCACGACGGCTACCATTCACGAACTCCCTGGAGAAGACCCATGCCCCCCATCGCCGTCGGCGACCCCGCCCCCGACGTCACCTTCCGCACCCACGACGGAGGCTCGGTGCGGCTCGCCGACTTGGTCGGCAAGCGGCCGGTGGTGGTGTTCTTTTATCCCAAGGACGGCACGCCGGTGTGCACCCAGGAGGCGTGCGCCTTCCGCGACGCCTTCGAGCGTTTCACCGACGCCGGCGCCGAGGTGATCGGCGTCAGCGCCGACGGCGAGGCGGCCCACCGGGCGTTCGCCGCCCGCCACAAGCTTCCCTACCTCCTCGCCACCGACACCGACGGCGCCCTGCGGAAGGCCTTCGGGGTGCCGCGGACGCTGGGCATCTTTCCCGGCCGCGTCACCTACGTGATCGACACCTCGGGGAAGGTGACGCTCGCCTTCTCCTCGCAGCTGGCGTCCGGCGAGCACGTCACCAAGGCGCTCGCCGCCCTGGCGAAGGCGCCGGACGGGCAGCGGTAGTCGTCGGGAGCCCTGGCCGGCCGTCGCCGGCACGGGGTGGTCAGGGCCCGTCCGCCGGGAGGGTGACGATGCCGGTGTTCGACCATTCGTTCGTCGTCGACGGGCCGCTCGAGGCGGTGCGCGCCTTCCACGGCGACACCTCGGCGCTCTCCGCGCTCTCCCCGCCGGGGACGTTCGTGCGGCTGCACGCGATCGAGCCGCTGGCGGAGGGCTCGGTGTCGCGTTTCACGCTCTGGCTCGGCCCGCTGCCGGTGCGCTGGACCGCGGTCCACCGGGGCGTGGGGGAGCGTGGGTTCACCGACGTCCAGCAGTCCGGGCCGGCGGCCTCCTGGGAGCACACGCACACCTTCGTGCCCCTCGACGACGGCCGGACGCGCGTCGACGATCACATCGAGTTCGCGCACCGCCCCGGCCTCGGCGGCCTCCTGACGCGCGTCCTCTTTTCCCGCCCCAACCTGCACTTCCTCTTCGCGTGGCGGGCCTTCGCCACGCGCCGTGCGGTCAGGGCGCTGGTGCGCGGCGGTGCGGCGGGGCCGGGGCGAACCCGGGGGTGAACACCGTCCCGCCGCGCGTGGGCACGCCGATCACGCCGTCGGAGAAGATCTGATAGCGCCCCATGCGCGCCGAGACGCGGCCGTCGTTCCAGGCGGTGGCGCCGCCGATCCGCGTGGCCGTCAGGCCGCCGTCGAAGAAGGTGAAGGCACCGACGGTGGTGCCGACGCGGCCGTCGCCGGTGATGGTGGTGCGCCCGCGCTGCGTCGCCCAGCCCCCGAAGTCGCGCTGCCCCTGCGGCACCGGGCCGGAAAACGGCGGCAGCCCGGGAGGGGTCGCGGCGGCGGCCGCGCTGCCGGCCACGATCACGACACCCGCGGCGATGGCACGGCCGATCGACATCCGCTTCCCTCCCTCCGAGTCCCGGCACCCCGCCGAATCCCCCCGCCACTCTATCGTCGGCCCCGGCGACGGGGGTCCAGGGGCGCGGGGATTGGTCCGGCTGGGGGGACGAGCGCGGGAGGGGGAGCCGGCGCCGGCTAGAATGCACCCGGCACGACGGCCCGGGCCGCAGGAAACAGGGGCATGGAATCGCTCGCCGGAAAACTCCTCGTCGCCTCGCGGCGCCTCGGCGACCCGAACTTCACCCGTTCGGTGGTGCTCCTCATCCACCACGATTCCCGCGGGGCGCTGGGGCTCGTGCTCAACCGGGCCGGCGCCGAGCGGCTCGAGGTGACGCACGACGGCGACGACGGACGGCGCGGGGAGGTGGTGGTCATGACCGGCGGGCCGCTCGAAGGCCCGCTCACCGCGCTGCACACCGATCCGGAGAACTCCGAGCGCGAGGTGATCCCGGGCGTCCACTTCGCCGCCGGCTCCCCCCACCTCGACACGCTCCTGGCGGCGGCCCGGAGGCCGCTGCGCGTCTTCCGCGGCTACTCGGGCTGGGGGGGCGGGCAACTCGAGAAGGAGCTCGCCGCCGGCGCCTGGACCGTCGCCGACGCGTCGGCCGACCTCGTCTTCGGCGACGACCCCGATCTCTGGCGGCGCGCGTCGCGGCTGGCCTTCGACGCCTTGCTCGCGCGCGCCCTGGGCGTGCGCCACGTCCCCCCGCAGCCCTGGCACAACTGACCCGCCCCCGGGACACGGTCGCCCCATCCCCCGCTCCGGAGGCCCCCGATGGCCCGCCCCTCCCCCGTGATCGTGGCGCTGTGGCTCTTCCTCGCGGCCACCGCCCCCGCCGCCGCCCAGTGGCGGGCGGGCGCCGCCTCCACCGACATCACCCCCGCCGAGCCGGTGCCGATGTGGGGCTACGGCGACCGCCACGCCGAGCTCTCCACCGGCACGATCGACCCGCTCGAGGCCACCGCGGTCGTGATCGCGGCCGGCGCCACGAAGCTGGCGATCGTCGGCCTCGACCTGGGGCGCTCCCCCACCGAGGCCTCGCTCGAGCGGATCCGCGCCCGCATCGCCGCCGAGGCGGGCATCGCGCACTCGATCATCGCCGGTTCCCACACCCACCACGGCCCGGTCGTCGAACTCTGCGACGAGCCGGGGCGCGGCCGGGGGCGCTTCGAGGCGGCGGTCCGGTACGGCGCCCGCCTGGAGGAGGGGATCGTCGAGGCGATCCTGGCGGCGGACCGTGCCGCCCGGCCGGTCACGATGGCGGCCGGGTCCGAGACGGTCGAGGGCTTCAACCGCAACCGCCACTCGAAGATCGAGCCGGTGCCGGTCGACCGCACGCTCGGCGTCCTCCGCTTCGATGACGCCGAGACCGGCACGCCGGTGGCGCTGGTGGTCAACTTCACCGCGCATCCCACGAGCATCCCCAGCGAGCGGCGCGAGTTCTCGGCCGACTACCCCGGGGCGCTGCGGGCCGCGGTGGAGGAGGAGTGGGGCGGGCCGGCGGTGTTCATGCAGGGGGCCTCGGGCGACCTCTCCACCGACCGCGGCGGCCACGGCGACCACGTGGCCTACGGCCGCGCCCTGGGCCGGCGCGCGGTCGCGCTGGCGAAGTCGCTGCGGCCGGAGGCCGTGAGCGAGCCGCGCCTCGCGGTCCGCGAAGACCGCTTCCCCTTCGCCTCGCGCGTCGACTTCGCCAATCCGGCCGTCGTCGCGGCCTACGGGCTCGCCTTCTTCCCCGAGCTCGTGGGCACCTTCGTCGCCGAGTACGCCGAGGGCATCCGGCCGCGCCTCACCGTGGCGGTGCTCGACGACCGGGTGGCGCTGGTGGGGGCGTCGGGGGAGTTCTTCTGCCAGCACGGCATCCGGCTGCGCGAGCGTGCGAGGATCCCGCATCTCTTCTTCTTCGGCTACGCCAACGGCTACCACCAGTACTTCCCCACCATCGAGGCGGCGGCCGAGGGGGGCTACGGCGCCGATCCGCAGGTGGCGCCGGCGGCGCTGGGCGCCGGGGAGCGACTGATGGACACGGCGCTGGAGTGGATCTACGCGCTCCGCGGCCGGCTGCCCTGACGAGCACCGCTCCCGATCGGCCGGCGGGCAGCCGCGCTCAGGTTCGGTGGAGCCGGTCCAGCAATCCCGCCGCGTCGCCCGGAGCGAGCCCCGCGGCGAGCGTGCGGAGGCGCGCGAGGCCGTCGGCCTCCCGGCGGGCGAGGAGGAGCGGATCGCCGAAGGGCCCGCTCACCGGCTCCGCCACGATCGCCACGTCGGGTCCGTGGGCCAGGGTGAAGGCGGCGACCGCCCGCGGCACGTGGTAGTCGCTGGTGACGAGGATCAGGCGGCGCCATCCGCGCGGCCGGGAGAGCTCGAGGCTGCAGGTGATCGCCTCCTCGAGGGTGGTCAGCGGCCGCGACGCCGCGACCAGGCGCCGGGCATCCACCCCGGAGGCGGCGGCCACCCGGAGCATGGCCTCGGCGGCGGAGACCGGCTCGTCCGGGTCCCGCCCGCCCGAACACACCAGCAGCGGCGCCCGGGCGGCGCGGAGCAGCTCCAGCCCGCGAGCGAGGCGCGTCGCGAGTTCGAAGCCGGGGCGCCCGTCGGGCTCCACCCGGTGGCCGAGCACGACGAGCGCGTCGGCCGGGGGATCGCCGTTCATCGCCGATACTCCGGAAAGTAGGCCGGCCCACGGTGCGAGTGGCGGCCGCAGCCATCGAGTTGCCGGCGCCGCCGATCGGCGAGCGCCCGATAGGCCTCCGGCATGTGGATCCGCCCCGCGGTGTGGAACGGCAGGAGCGACCGCGAGAAGGAGCGCTTGAAGCGGAAGAGCCCGTCCGCGCCGGCCCCCACCCCGCCGCCGAGGAGCATCGTGCCGCAGCCGCGGTCGCGTGCCCAGCGCAGCGCCTCGTAGACGATCGCGCGACCGGCCGACGCCGGCGCGTGGACGTCGGTTCCGGCGAAGGCGTAGGAGGCGTTGGGACCGCAGGCCAGGAAGATCGCCGCGGCGACGGCCCGGGCCCCCTCCCGGGCCACGAACAAAGCGGAGCGATCCCCCAGGCCGGCGACCATCGCCGCGAAGAAGCCGTCGGGGAAGAAATACTCCGGGGCCGCGTTCCGCCGCGCCATCGTCTCGCCGTAGAGCCGTGCGAGCGTCGCGGGGGCATCCGGCTCCCCGGCGACGACCTCGATGCCCCGGCGCGCGGCCGCGCGGACCAGGGAGCGGGTGGTGTCCGACATCGCCGCCAGCAGACCCGCGTCGTCCTTTCGCAGGTCGACGACGACGACGTCCCCCCGGCGGTCGGGCGCCCCCCACACGGCGTGCGCGGCGTTGCCGAGGAGGGGATGGAAGCGGATGAACTCGGCGACGACGCCCTCCCCGCGGCAGCGATCGCCGCAGCGGGCCGCGAAGCGCGCGGCCAGCGCGCGCGCGTCGCCGGGGCGGTCCACGGCCAGGAGGGGCCCGGCGTAGCCGTAGGGCGAGACGAGGTCGCGCAGCGGCGTGGCCTCCCCCTCCAGGCAGGCGATGCCCTCCAAGGGACGCTCGAGGAGCGGGTGGAGGGCGAGGCCGGCATCGTCCTCGAGCACGAACGCCAGCGGGCGGCCGCGGAAGGCGTCGGCGACGGCGGGAGCGACGCGATCGTCGAAGAGTTCGAGATATTCCGGCCGCTGGTAGACGTCGTGCCCGGGCAGGCGCGCGAGGAACGCGAGCCAGCGGCCGCGGTCCTCGGGAAGCCGGAGCACCTCGAGGTCGCCGCTCATGGCCCTGCCACCCGACGCAGCGCCGCGTCGAGGGCGTCGATCCAGGCGCCCGTCGCGCCGTGCGCGGCGAGATGGCGGCGCATGACGAACAGCTCCGGGTCGCTCGCCTCGTTCGCGGGAAAATCGCGCAGCGCCGCGCAGAACTCCTCCTCCGGAAGCGGCGCGTCGAGGCAGGGAGGCTCGAGATCGACGCAGCGGAACAGCGCCTGGGAGAGGACGCACTTCGGGCAGCGGCCGCAGTTGCGGTCGGGCTGCGGGCTCTTCCAGCAGGATCGCAGGTGCCGCAGCGCCTCGGGCCACTCCGCGAGACGACGCACCTTGTCGAGCCGCGAGGCGTGGGTGCCGTCGTGGACGACCGCGAAACTCCGGCTCCCCATCAAGGGATCGGTGAGCGGATTGGATCCCCACGGCAGGAGCAGCGATCGATAGCTGCTCGATCCGCCGATCAGCCCGGCGGCCGAGCCGTGCGAGAGGAGCGTGAGGGCCGCCGCCAGCGCGAGGCCGTGGGAGCGGTTCCACGCGTCCCCGGGATGGCGCAGGTCGGTGCGGACGGCGAGCAGTTCGAGCCCCGTGCCGTCGAGCATGGCGCTCGCACGGGCCGCGACCCTGCGGAAGCCCTCCGCGTCGTCCGGCCTGACGTCGAAGCCGTGCACCAGCACCGCGGCGGCGAGGCGGCGGCGGCGAAGGCTGCCGGGCGTGAGGTGCCGATGGACGGTGAAGGCGGCGTCGATCCCGCCCGAGAAGGCGGCGATCGCCGGGGCGTCGGGGCCCGGGATTTCGTCCCGCTCCTCGTCGGCATGGATGTCGATGTGCGGCAGGTCCCACCAGGCGTGGAAGGCGTGCTGGAGTTCGTCGAGGTTCACCAGGAGCGTGGGGGAGATCGGGGCTCCGCGCACCCGCAGCGGCGCCCCCTCGACGAGCGCGGCGTGGAGGATCGCCAGCAGGAAGGGATCGCCCCGGCCGGTGCGGCGCCGCCGCTCGCGCGGCCCCCCCTCGAAGCGGATCGTGCGCGACGCGCCGCCGGGCGTGTGGTGCGTGGCCGCCCAGCACCATTCCGGTCCGTCATCGAGCGGGGGGTGGATATCGAGCGTCTGGCAGGTGCCGGACATGGACCGCTCCAGACCGCACCGGGAGAGGGAGGATCGCCTTGGGAAGCGTCGAGACGACGTGCCCCTGCGACGAATTGGCCGCGGGCCCGCTCGGCCACCCGCCGCAGGGCCCTTGCACCAAAGATACCTCGCCCGCCGGGGCGCTCCGATGCCGCGGGGATTCCGCGGGAAAAGCCGTCGGGGGGCCGGAGGGAACGATCTGGTAGCCTTCAGGGTGCGTAGAAGAGGACGGCATTCCCCCCCTCCCCGCCCCCAGGTGCAACCCGTGCGTACCGGCAATCCGGCCCTCAACGACAAGACCTTCGAGAACTTCGGCGTCTACCGGCGTGATCTGGCCGCCGAGCAGTCCGCCGGCGCGACGATGACGATCCAGGGGACGGCGCAGAAGACGCTCCTCCTCCTCCTCCTGGCCCTCGGGTCGGCCTCCTTCACCTGGTCGCGGGTCCTCTCCGGCGCCGAGGCGAATCCCGCCGCGGCGATGCCCTGGATCCTCGGCGGGGCGATCGTCGGCGGCCTCAGCGCCTTCGCGATCTGCTTCCGCCACACGCTCGCCCCCACGCTCGCGCCCATCTACGCCCTCGCCGAGGGGCTGTTCCTGGGCGGCCTCTCCGCGAGTTTCGAGGCACGCTATCCGGGCATCGTGATCCAGGCGGTGGGGGGCACCTTCGGCACCCTCGGTGCCCTGCTCCTGGCCTATCAGTCGGGCCTCATCAAGGCGACGGAGAACTTCAAGCTCGGGATCGTCGCAGCCACCGGCGGCATCGCCCTGGTGTACGTGATCTCGCTGATCGCCGGCCTGTTCGGCTACCCCGTGCCCTTCATCCACTCCGCCGGCCCGATCGGCATCGGCTTCAGCCTCTTCGTGGTGGTGATCGCCGCGCTCAATCTCGTGCTCGACTTCGACTACATCGAGCAGGCGGCGGAGCGCGGGGCCCCGAAGCAGCTCGAGTGGTACGGGGCCTTCGCCCTGATGGTCACGCTCGTGTGGCTGTACATGGAGATCCTGCGGCTGCTCTCGAAACTCCGCGGACGCGACTGACCGGCCCCCGGCCGACACCGCCGCGCCGCGGGCGGCCCGTGCGCCGCGCCTCAGGACGCGCCGGCGGCGCCTCGCCTCAGGGCGCGCCGGCGGCGCCTCGCCGAGCCGTGGCCGTGCCCCGCGGCACGAGGAAGCCGAGGTGGTGGGAGGCGTGGATGAGCATCAGATCCGCGTAGGCCTCCCGGTCGAGCCGCCCGAACGCGGGATGGGGATGGTAGGGCCCCGCGTGGGCGCCAAACGCCTCCACCTCCGCGCGGAAGCGGGCGACGGCGGCGGCGTCGTCCGCGTCGGCCGGCACCTGCGGCTGCCACCAGGCCGGCGCCGGGATGCCCGCCGGGATCCAGCGCCACGCCCGCATCAGCGGCAGGGCGAGGCTCCGGGCCGTGACGCGCATCGGCCACGGCATGCGTTTGGGCGAGCCGGTCAGGGCCACGCGCAGCCCGGCGCCGACATGGTCGAGCGCCTGCGCGAGCGACCATTTCCCCGCGCGGTCGTAGCCCTCGCGGGCGAGGCGCTCGGCGTCGGCCAGCAGCGTGTCGAAGTCACGCAAGTCGAGCCTGCGGCGCGGGACGGAAGCGGGCATGATCGTCGCCTCCCGAAGGTGCCGCGCGGCGCGGCCGGCATTTCCTGTCGAACCTCGGCAGCCAGACCTACATCGGGCGGATCAGCGAACCGGGCACCCCACCGCCGTCCGCCGCCTGAACCCGCTCCATGCCGGAAAGCGCGGCGGAGAGTTCGTCGATGTCGACGGTGAAGTCGGAGGTGCTCGGCGATCGCAGCGGACCGGGGCGCTCGTGCAGGCTCCGGCAGACGAGGCAGCGGTAATCGAGTCCCGCGGCCAGCGAGAGCGTGTAGTAGTAGGGGGCCGGGTGGTCGGAGGGCAGCAGTTCCAGCACCTTCGTCCCGGGCGCACAGAAGGCGAGGTCGGCGAGGACCCCGGCGTGCGGGCTCACCACCATCGCCGCGGCGGCGAAATCGTCGGCCGGATTCGCGGCCGCCGCGATGTCGTAGGCCTCGAATCCGTGCGCCTCGAGCGTCCGCCTCACGTCGGCGCCGTTGATGGCGGTGCGACGGAGGCCCTCACGGCCGATCCAGAGCCGCCTGTGGGGCGTCGCGCCCGACGCCCCGAACGCCTGCTTGAGATACGCCGGAACCCAGCCAGGGTAATTCCTCTTCGTCCCGGGAAACCCGGGGGAGAGCAGCCGCTCCGGCCTCAAGGCGGTGCCGTCGGCGATCCACACGCATTTCTCGGCCGGCACCCCGAGGCGCGAGAAGTGGAGCGCGGCCTCGGCCGTGGGCGGCCGCTGGCACACCACGTGATCGACCGCATCGAGCGTGAACCCGGCCGCCAGGAACACGTGCATCCGCGACAGGCTGTCGAGGAGATAATGGCCGTAGCTCCGACCGGCGAAGTCGCTGGCCAGCGACAGGCTCGTGCCCGGCAGCACCGTGCCGGTCGGCAGCCGCGCCGGGAGTCGCATCCGCTCGACTTCCCCGCCGTACCACGACTGCTCCGGCAGGAGGAAGCCGTCGCGGCTGAAGATCCAGCCATGTTTTCCGAGGACGAGCGCTCCCGAGATCTCGAGCACGCCGAGATCGGGGAGGTGCGGGTCGATCATGCCGAGCAGGTCGACGCGCAGGCTGCCGACGAACGCCGGGGGCGGAGGCATCTGTTCCCGCGCCGGGTAGACGACGTGCAGCCTGGCCCCGCCGCCCGCGGCGAAGTCGCGGGTCCGCATCCAGGGGAAGCCGGCGCCCGCGCCGCCCATGCCGCTCACTCCTTCCGCCCGGAGTCGCCCGCGTCGCACGCCGGCAGGGTCCGCCGGTCGCTCGAGAACGTCCATCCGAGGAACAGGTCGGGACGCTGGGCCACGTTCGGCCGGTCGTCGTCGGTCGGAAACGGCTCGCGCCGGGGGGCGAACCTCCCCTCGTGGTCGGCCCGCCGCACCCACGACACCTCGAGGACGCTCGGGAGGGCGAGATCACCGATCGAGATCGGCGGCCGCGTGTTGTTGCCGTGGACGTGCACGGGCACGTGCGTGCGGGCGATCTTCGAGAACGCCGCCACGATCTCCGCATGGCCCCGGGCGAGCAGCGCCTTTTCCATCCGATGGAACTCGATGACGATCTGTGCGAACTGACCGAGCGTGTCGCTGTGCACCTCCTCGAGCACGTCCCATTCCGCCCCCTCGGCGTCCATCTTGAGCACGAGGTCGCTGCGCCCCTGGTGCCCATTGTCGGCGATGACCCCGGCGAGCGTCCGGCGTCCGGGCGCGGCCGCCCGCCCCCCGATCCCCTGGCGCACGAATCGGGCCCCCGGAACGGGCTGGGGCGGGCCGGCCACCGTGTGATCGTAGAGAACGAGCGCGACACCGCGCTGCGCCACCGCGAGATCCCAGGAGACATCGTCGCCGATGCCGATCGAGTAGCCCGCCGTCACCTCCGGCGGCCGGAGCGTGTCGAGCATCACGTAGCCGCCGTCGGCCTCCGAGCCGATGCGAGCGAAAGGGATGCCCTCGACGCGGCTCGTCCGCAGGAGTGCGGCCACCTCCGCCACGCGGCGGTACTCCGGCAGGGCGTGCAGCGTGTCGGGATCGAGCCGGCTCCAGGCGAGGGCGTTGCTCGTGACGACATGGCTCCATTGCAGCCACGCGAGTCGCTGGCCGATGGCGTTCAGGTGCTTTTGGAGCTCTGGAGCGAGCGTCGATTCCCGGCCCCCCGCCGGATTCGGCGGATGGGCAGCCTCCCCGCGCGTACCTTCCTTCGCCATGCGCGCCGCTCCCGCCGAAGTCAGACCAGGCCCCGCGACGGAGGCTCGTAGCCGAAGGCCTCGAGATCCTCCCGGTACACATCCTCCACGAGCCGGATTGTCTCGGCGTCGTAGCACGCGGTCCAGTGGACCCGCGCGGCGCCCGCCTGCTCCGGCGCGGCGTTCAGTCGGGCCAGCCCCCGCTCCGCGATTCCCGCCCGCCGGCAGACCGCACGGAAGTCGTCTTCCAATCGCTCGAAACGGCCGACGAAGCCGCAGGTCACCCCTGGCCCGAGCGCCACACCGAACAGCACCGGCCGCGACGGCGCGGGGACGAACGCCACCTGCGGCAGGAGGTGGTAGCGGTCGAATCGGCTCTGCTCCGCGACGCGGCCCTCGGCGGCGATCCGCACGTACTCGGCGAAGGAGAGATCGCGGACCGGCCTGTCGTGGTAGGGGCCGACGCCGCGGAGCGAGTGCCTCCACGCCGACACGATCCGGTCGAACGGATGGCGGACGAACGTGAAGGCGAAGTAGTCCGGATGGCGGTTGAGCGCGTGCACGAGCCCCTCGCGACGCAGCGTCAGATCGAGCCCCGGCTCCGGGCGGTAGCCGAGGGCCGAGGCGTGCGCGCGGAGATAGGCCTCGATCGAGGTCCCGCCGCATTTCGGGACATGGATGAAGATGCACCGGTGGACGTGCGAGATCATCCGCCCCCCTGCCCGTCACGATCGAAGGCCCCCAGGTCGCGGAGCGCCTGAACTCTGTCGCCGCCTCCCGGCGGGATCCGGAAATGCCGGACGATCACCCGTTCATACGCCTCGGGCATCCGCTGGAACTCGCGGTGGGGCAGCATCGCCACCGTGAGCGGCGACGACTCGAGCGTGGCCCGGATCGGCTCGCGCCAACAGCGGAACAGGCGCTCGCCGACAGGAAGCTCGTAATCGCCCTCGCCGCGGCTCCAGCGGGCCCCTGCCGCGGCCAGCACCCGGTTGAGCGAGACCTGGTCGTTGCGTGACGTGCGGGCATCGTCCTCGACGGCGCGGAAAAACGCCCCCGCCGCGTCGGTGGGGCGGACCCAGAACCAGCCGCAGCAGAGGACGAAGCCCTGCCGCCGGTGGATGTCGGGGGGCCAGTAGGTGCCCTGGCTGAAGACGAGGTCGTCGCCGAGGGCCGCCGCGGAGCCTTCCTCGAGCGGGTTGCGCACCCAGATCGCGTCGGCGTCGGAATGGATGAACTCCTCGCCGTCGGCCAGCAGCCGACGAAAGATCTCGAGGCGGGCCAGCCAGAGGTCCGTCAGGCCGCCGCCCCACGGGCATGGGCAGGCGTCGACACCGCGGTCGCCGCACCAGGCGAGCGTGGCCTCGTCGAGGGCGTAGACGCGGATGCGGCCCAGCCCGAGCGATCGCAGGCCGGCGATCCAGAGATCGAGCACCGGCAGGAAGGCCTCGCTCGAGAACGTGACGATTCTGGGCACGCTGGGCACGGACCCTCCAGGGCTAAAACTCATACCCGAACATCTCGATGTCGCGGGCGTAGATTCCTGCCACGAGATCGCGGGTCTCGGCGTCGTAATACTCCCGGTAGGGCCGGTGGACCGACCGCATCCGCGTCGGCAGGTCGACGTCGATCCCCAGCCGACGGCGGATGACCTGCCAGTCCTGCCCGAGCGTCTCGGTGCGGCCGATGAAATCCATCCATGAGTGCCCGGCGGCGTCGAAGAGGTACTCGACCTGCGGGACGACGTGCGGGTGCGGCGGCGCGGCCTGCGGCGCCCCGCGGGGTGCCGCGAGGGCCGCGTGCGTCCTCCGGACGAAGGCGTCGAATTCCGCGTGCTCGAGCATCTCCCCCCTGGCCCACTTCCGCCCCGACCAGGCGCACGTCGAGACGAGCCGGTCCCACGGGTTTCGCACGACGCTGAACTTGAAGTAGGAGGAGAAGGCCGCCTCGTCGTCGAGCTCCGCCCGCAGGCGCTCCGCGGAAAGGTGCTGCAGCCGGCGGCCGTAGAGGTGTTCCCGGTCGGCCACCTGATCGGCGTACGGCACGACGCCGACGTCGTCGCGGTCGCCGTGCATGCCGAGCACGGCCTCGATCGAGGTGCCGCCCGTCTTGGGGATGTGGATGAAGATCGCTTTGAGTCGGTGCGAGATGGGCATGGCAGGAGCGGCGGCACACCGCGCGCGGGCACGGACCGCGCGCTTCGGGCATGGCTGGAGCGGGAATCACGACCGCAGGACAAAGTATACGGGTGCCGCTACCATGCACCGACCCGTTCGGCGGCTCGTGCCCCGCCCGCCCGCGGTCCGACAGCGTACCTCCCCATGGCGCCTGCCACCTTCAGGGCGATCGTCCTCACGCACGACCGCATGGCATGCGTGGCCCGGCACATGATCGCCAGGTACGCGACGGTCTGGCCGGACCACCCCTTCACGTTCCGCATTCCCTACCAGCAGCGGTCGGCGGTGGCCGATGGGCCGCGGTGCGAGTTCGTTCCCGCGCCGCCCGGAATCAAGCAGACCGTCGAGGCGCTGCTCGCCGATCTTCCCGACGACGAGTGGGTCTACTGGTGCCTCGACGACAAGTACCCGATCCGGTTCGACGTCGCGCGGATCGCATCCCTGGCCCGCGTGCTCGGCGACGGCGGCCCGCCCGACGTCAGCGGCCTTCTGTTCTGCCGGGCCAGGCGGATGCTCGACGAGGCCTACCTGACCGGCCGGCGACTCACGCTCGGTGGGGAGGTGCTGCTCGAGCGACGGGCCTACGAGCAGTTCTGGATCCACCAGTTCTTCAGGGTGAAGGTCGTCCGTCACCTCTTCGACCACTTTCCCGATGTCATCCGACCGGCCGCCATCATGGATCGCCTCAAACGCACGGTGGCGTTGCCCGCCGACCATCGGCTGTGGGTGACCGACGTCAACCACGCCGTGTTCGGGGAGAGCACGAAGGCGGGCGTCCTCACGGAAAACTGCCTCGAGAGCATGCGCCGGCAGGGCATGCCGATCCCGGACTGGCAACCGGCCGTCGCCGCCCCGGAGTGCATCATCGGGGGGCAGGCTTTCCCGTCGTCTCCGTGATCGAGGGGCGCTCCACCAGCCAGGAGCCGAGATCCCAACCGAGCATGCGCTCGAGGCCGCGAATCTCCGCCTCGAACGTGTCGGCGAGCATCCGTCGGGTGGCTTCGGCCATGGGAGCGGCGTACTGCCGTTGGTTCGCGTGGGGCAGTGGCTCGGCGGCGGGCCGCTCCACTCCGAGAAAACCCCAGATGCGATCGACCGCGACGCCCTCGTGACCCACCACATCCTCCATGCGAAGCACCAGTCGCTGTTCCGCGGGGAAAAAACGGGCGAGCCGTCTCAATTGCTCCGTGTAGAAGCCCCTGGCGACATACGAGAAATCCCGGTCCTGGAGCGGGCGAGCGGCGTGGGCCCGCCGCTCCTCGATCGCGAGCGCCTCCTCGAAACCATGCTGCTCCCGCTTCCTGGATCGCTCCATGTTCCAGTGAGAGTAGGCCCGTTCGATCGGGTTCCTGAGGACGACGATGACCTTCATGTCCGGGTTGTATTCCCAGATCCGGCGGGCGGCAGGCTCCCAGAACGAGTAGATCGGCGTCGCTTCACCGATCAGGTTCTGATGGGGCTGCGGGGAGAACGAGGCGTGATAGGCGGAGTAATCGACGTGCCCGGTCGCAAAGTGGCTTTCGGTGTCGAAGAAGTGGGTGCCCTTGACCGGCGCCATGTGCACCGCGGGGTGTCGGGAAAGCAGCCTGTGGAGGGTCGTGGTCCCACCCTTTTGAACGCCGACCACCAGAAAGCCGACCTTCATCCTCGTCGCCTCCGCCGGTCATGGTGCTCTCGAGGAGGCCGTGAATCCCCGAACGTCTCGAGGAAGATGACGAATCGAGTGGTCATGGCGTCGACGGTTTCGGGCGCGAGATTGCGACGATGATCGCCGGTCAGGCCGCAGCACGCGTGCTCGCCTTCCCGCTCCGCCGCGTCGGGACGGCTCTCGGCCTCGGCGGCACGATCGAACACAGACTGCGAGCATTCCTCGAACGCACCCGGAGTCGACGTGCACGAACACCCGTGCCTTCCGGAGCACGAAGCGGCAGGCCAACACCGAGGCGCATGTGTGACACGGTGAAGAATACCAGCGACGGAGGCGTCGGATCATCCATCGGAAAAGAGCCCGGTGCCCCGCCATGGCTTCCGTGATCCGGCTCCAGCCCGGCGCCTGCGCGCGGCGGGCAGGCGCCGCCTCGGGGCACGGTGCCGTCAGGGGACGATCACGACGTCGGCGAACTCGACGGGGATCGCGCTGTCCCCGAGGTTCATCCGGAGGATGGCGTCGGGCTCGTCGATCGTGCCGGTGAACCTGAAGCTGAAGTCCTGCCACTCGGTGGTGAGATCCGCCTTCGCGGACAGCCCGACGGCCTGCCATGGTGCATGATTCTGGGCCAGCGTCACCAGCATGGGCCGGGGCGCCGCGGCCCGGGCCCGGAACGACACCGCGTAGCGTTTGTCGGCATGGATCACCAGGCTCGGCCCGCGCACCTGAATCTGCCAGGCCTGGCCGTCGTCGAGGGCGGCGATGTCGATCGCCATCACGTCGCCCGACGTGACCAGCAGCGTGGCCCGGGCGTCGCCGTGGGTGGCGACGGTCCAGGGCCGGATGAGGCGCGGCTCGGGCGGCGGCGTCGGCTGGGGCTTCGGTGCGGCCGGGAGGGCCGCATCACCCTCGGCCACGGTGGCGTCGAGGTAGGTCACGTGGTCGCGGACGAAGCCGCCCCGAAGGTGCGAGTAGTCGGTACGAATGGGGCCGTCGTCATCGGCGGCGAGGCAGATGCCGTCGGCCGAGAGGTACGGCACGGGGTCGATCACGTCGGCGCCCTTGGCCGCGGCAACAGCCGCCAGATCGTCCATCCACAGGGTCCGCGCGATCCATGACTTGACGGGGTAGGGCTCCGTGCGGAGAACGCGGCCCCCCGTGAAACGGCGCGCCAGCATACGGTTGGGATCCAGTGGCAGCGCACTCGGCACTTCGAGCACCACCGTGACTCGCTTTCCGGCATCCCGGCAACGCTCGATCAGGCCGCCGAGGGCTTCGAGGAACCTCCGCATCCCGGCGCCGCTCGTGATCGGTATCCCGTCGACGCGCGCCTTGGCGTTCAGGACATACCCGCTCCATCGGGCCCCGATGACGACGCGGTCGATGGAGGGATCGGAGGCCAACTCGGACTCGAACGTCCGCATCAGGAGTTCTTCGCTCCCTGAGTCGTCTCGCGTGAACCCGGGCACCGGGCAATACGATCCCTTGAACACGAAGACCGCGCCGCGATCCGAGCCGGATTCCTCCAGCACCTTCCTGATCCGCGGCGCGTACATGACGACGTTGCTGTCGCCGAGGAACAGCGTCTTCGGGCCGTCTCCGTCGCAGCTCAAGATGACGATGCCACGGTCGGTTCGCTGGCGATATCCCTCCCAGTATTGCTTCCATCCAGTCCGGGCCTCCTCGATGGCCTCGTCGACCAGCCGCACTTCGGGCGAGGGCGGTCGGGAAGGGATTCCTCCCCGCCAGATCGCGGCGCCCGCGGCCCCGACGGCGAGGAATCCGCCGAGGAGGAGGGGCACGGTCCAGCGCGAGCGGTGGTGGCGGACGCGCTTCTCGAGGCCGTGGTAGGTCGCGATGGCCAGGGCGACGCTGACGGCGACGGCGGCGGCGATCGTGCGGGGGTCGGGTGAGTCTCCCTCGATGATGTGGACGAACGAGATCGCCGGCCAGTGGAAGAGGTAGAGCGGG
>CAISKG010000177.1 GCA_903885855.1 uncultured Planctomycetaceae bacterium | reverse complement strand
TGAGGAAGCGCCGCAGCCGCTCGACGAGCCCGCGCCGGGCGTGGGGGGCCGCCAGCGCGCGGAAGGGGCTGACGAGATCCCGGTAGCGCACGCCGCTGGGGCAGGCCGGCTCGCACGCCAGGCAGCCCAGGCAGCGGTCGACGTGGGGCCGGGCCTCCTCGAAGGTCATGTGCCCCTCGAGCACCTCCTTCATGAGCACGATCCGGCCGCGCGGGGTGTCGGCCTCCTCCCCCAGTTCGTGGTAAGTCGGGCAGGCGGCCAGGCAGAAGCCGCAGTGGACGCAGGCGTTGACCGCCTCCGCCATCGGGCCGCCGAGGGGACCGTGCCGGTCGGCGGGGATCGAATGGAGCATGCTCAGGACCTCCCCGGGGAGGCGGCTGCGGCCGTGGAGGCCGGGGCCGCGGCGGTGCACTCGTCGAGCGAGGGGAAGCGGCCGACGGGATCGAGGGCCTGCCGGACGGCGTCCTCGATGGCGTGGCGCCGGCGCCCGCCGATCCACAGCGGCGCCTCCCCGCGGAGCGTGAGGCCCCGCGCCGGCGGCTCCATCGACCAGGCCACGCTGCCTCCGCCGCTGACGTGCGCCGCCGCATGGGCCCCCGCCTCGGCGAGCGTCACGGAGGCGCGGTGGCGCCAGGGCGTCTCGCCGATCGAGCGCCACACGTCGTCGTCGACCTCCTCGCCGCCGATCTCGCGCGCCATGCCGGCCAGCGCGGAGGCCGGGCCGGCGAGGCGCACGAGGATCGACGCGCCTCCGGGAGGGATGTCGAGGGCGTCGATCTCGTAGCGCGAGCGGGCCAGCGCCGCCAGCCGCCCCGGCGCCGCCGGGAGCCGGAGCGTGCGCCGCGCCTCCGGGCGGGGGAAGACCTTGAAAGTCACCTCCCCGATGACGCCGAAGCGCCCCAGGCTGCCGACGAGGAACTTCGGGAGGTCGAAGCCGGCGGCGTTCTTGACCACCTTCCCCCCCATCCGCAGCAGCCGCCCCGTGCCGTCCGCGACGCGGACGCCGAGGACGAAATCGCGCACGCCGCCGTGGCGGAAGCGGCCCGGGCCGCCGGCGTCGGCCGCCACCACGCCTCCCACCGTGGCCCCGGCGCCGACCAGGAGCGGATCGAAGGGGAGGTACTGCCCGCGCTCGGCCAGTGCCGTGGCCAACTCGCCGACCGGCGTGCCGGCGAGGACCGAGACGGTGAACTCGGCCGGGTCGTATTCGGTGATCCCGCGGAGCCCGAGCGTCGACAGCGGCTCGGCGTCGACCTCGGAGAGGCGCGGCTTCGTGCGCGCCCCGACCGGAATCACGCGCGGCGCGGCGCGGACGGCGTCGGGGAGCTCGGCGAGGGTGGCCGGGGCGATCATTCGCGCGACACCACCCCGGCCCGTTCGAGGGGATGGAGGCCGACGTGCGCCAGGGCCGGCGCGCCGCCGGGGAGCATCTTGCCGGGGTTGGACAGCCCCAGGGGATCGAAGGCGGCCCGGATCCGCTCCATGCAGTCGATCTCGTCGGGGCCGAACATCTCCGGGAGGTAGGCCTTCTTCTCCACCCCGACCCCGTGCTCGCCGGTGATCGAGCCCCCCATCTCGATGCACATCCGCAGGATCCTCCCCGCCAGCGCCTCGGCGCGCTCGAGATCCCCCTCGCGGCGGCCGTCGAAGAGGATCAGCGGATGGAGATTGCCGTCGCCGGCGTGGAACACGTTCGCCACGCGCAGCCCTGCCTCCTGCGACATCCCGTCGATGCGGCGCAGCGCCTCGCCGAGCCGGCAGCGCGGGACGACGCCGTCCTGGACGATGAAGTCGGGGGACAGCCGCCCCACGGCGCTGAAGGCGCTCTTGCGCCCCTTCCAGATCGCCAGCCGCTCGTCGGCGTCGCGGGCGGCGCGCACCGCCACCGGCCGGCCGGTGGCGAGGATCGCCTCCAACCGGGCCCGGTCGGCGGCGACCGCCTCGCGCGGGCCCTCGAGCTCCACGATCAGCACCGCCTCGCAGCCGGCGGGGTAGTCGGCGTGCACCGCGGCCTGCGCCGCCCGGATGGCGAGGGCGTCCATGATCTCGATGGCGCCGGGCAGCAGGCCGCCGGCGATGACCGCGGCCACCGCGTCGCCGGCCTCCTCCAGCGTGGCGTAGCCGACCAGCAGCGTCGCCAGGCTCTCGGGGCGCGGGAGGAGCTGGAGGGTGACCTCGAGCGCCACGCCGAAGAGCCCCTCGTGGCCGGTGAAGAGGCCGCACCAGTCGGGCCCGGCGTGGTCGCGGCCGCCGCCGAAGCGCACCACCTCGCCGGTGGCGAGCACCGCCTCGATGCCGAGGACGTGATTGGCGGTCATGCCGTGCCGCAGGCAGTGGGCGCCGCCGGAATTGAAGGCCACGTTGCCGCCGATCGTGCACACGCTCTGCGAGGAGGGATCGGGGGCGTAGTAGAGGCCGTGCGGAGCGGCCGCCGCGGAGACGGCCGTGTTCACCACGCCCGGCTCGACGACGGCGATCCGCTCGTCTGGATCCACCGTGAGGATGCGGTCGAGGCGGTTGAGGGCGATGACCACGCCGTCGGCCACCGGCAGCGCCCCCCCGCACAGGCTCGTGCCGCTGCCGCGGGCCACGAACGGGATCCGCCATTCACGGCAGGCGCGGACCACCGTGATCACCTCGTCGCGCGTGCGCGGCACGACCACCGCCAGCGGGCGCGTGCGGAAGACGGTGAGGCCGTCGCTCTCGTAGGCCGCCAGCTCCGCCGGTCGCTCGAGCAGCCGCCCCGGGGGGAGGAGCTCCGCCAGACGGCTCGCCGCCGATCGCTCGCCCATCGTCCGCTTCCCCCCTGGCCGCCGCCGACGGCGTGGCCGGCGACGAGACCGCTCAGCGACGCCCCAGCACGGCGGCCAACGCCGTCAGGACCAGGTCGACGTTCCGCACCGTCGCACCGTGCCCCATGAGCCCGATCCGCCAGGCCTTGCCGGCCATCGCCCCCAGCCCCGCGCCGATCTCGATGCCGTACTCCTCGAGGAGCCGGCGGCGCACGGCGGCGTCGTCGGCGCCTGGGGGGATGTGGATGCAGTTGAGGGTGTGCAGCGACCGGGCCGGCACGTAGCCGATCCCCAGCGACTCGAGCCCGGCCCGGAGCCGGGCGTGCATCGCGGCATGGCGCGCCCAGCGGGCCTCGAGCCCCTCCTCGAGGACGATCGCCAGCGCCTCGCGCAGGGCGTAGGTCATGTTGATCGGCGCGGTGTGGTGGTAGACGCGGCCCCCGCCCCCGGAGGTGTAGTACTTGCGGAGCATCGAGACGTCGAGGTACCAGGACTGCACCGGCGCCTTCCGCGCGTCCATCGCCGCGAGCGCCCGTTCGCCGAAGCTCACCGGCGCCAGGCCCGGCGGGCAGCCGAGGCACTTCTGGGTGCCGGAATAGACGGCGTCGATCCCCCAGTCGTCGACGCGCAGTTCGTGGCCGCCGAGGCTCGTGACGGCGTCGACCACCAGCATGGCGCCCGCGCGGTGGACGATCTCCGCCAGCCCGGCGATCGGCTGGTGGGCCCCGGTGCTCGTCTCGGCCTGGACGATGCCGACGACCTTCGTGCGCGGATGGCGCTCGAGCGCCGCCGCGATCGCTTCGTGGTCGAACGTCTCCCCCCAGGGCGCCTCGAGGGCGTGCACGGTGGCGCCGCAGCGGGACATGACGTCCTTCATGCGGCCGCCGAACACGCCGTTGACGCACACGATCACCTCGTCGCCCGGCTCGACGAGGTTGACGGCGATGCATTCCATCCCCGCCATGCCGGTGCCGCTGACGGGGAAGGTGAGGGCGTTCTTCGTGAGGAACACGGCCCGGAGCATGTCGCAGACCTCGTCCATGATGGCGAGGTACTGCGGGTCGAGGTGGCCGAGCGTCGGGGCGGCGAGCGCCCGGAGCACCCTCGCGGAGACGGGGCTGGGGCCGGGGCCGAGCAGGATGCGCTCGGCGGGGTGCTGTGTGTCCATGAATGGGGACTCGGGGATCCCGTGTCCGGGGGCGGGGCCACCCCGCGGGCGGGCCGGCGACCCGCGGCGTTGCGGGTGGAAAAGGCGCAGGATAGCCCCGGCCGACGCCCCGCCGCAATCGTCGCACCGCGCGATGAGCCCGGCCTCGCCTTCCGTCCGGCCACCCCGTAGCCTGGGAGCAGGCGCGGCGTGGGGCGGCGCGTCCGCCGATCCCGTCCCCCGCGCGATCCCCTCGCTTCCGCCGGAGCCTCCCCATGCCTTCCCTCGCTTCGATCGTGGTGCGGTGCCTCCTGGTCGCGGCGCTTCTCGGCGGCGCCCGGGGCGCCTCCGGCGACGAGACTGCCGCCGCCGAGGCCGGCGCCCTGCCGCCCGACGAGGGGGCCGGGCCGGAGGAACTGGCGCTTGGCACCCACGGCGTGGCGCGCTCGGGCGACGTCGACATCCACTACGTGGTCCGGGGCGAGGGGCCGCTGGTGGTGCTGATCCACGGCTTCCCGGACTACTGGTACACCTGGCGCGCCCAGATGCCCGAGCTCTCCCGCACGCACCGCGTGGTGGCGATCGACCAGCGCGGCTACAACCGCAGCGGCCAGCCCGTGGGGGTCGAGGCCTACGCCATGGACGCCCTCGTCGCCGACGTCCGCGCGGTGATCGATCACCTCGGCGATACCTCGGCCACCATCGTGGGGCACGACTGGGGGGGGATGGTGGCGTGGCGCTTCGCCATGACCCACCCGGAGGCCACCGATGGGCTCGTGGTCCTGAATCTCCCCCACCCCAACGGGCTGTTGCGCGAGCTGGCGAACAATCCTGAGCAGCGCGAGAACAGCGCCTACGCCCGCTTCTTCCAGTCGGAGGAGGCCGTGCGCATGGTGGCGCCCGAGGTGCTGGTGCGCTGGGTCAAGGATCCCGCGGCCCAGGCGCGACACCTGGCCGCCATGCGGCGCTCGTCGATGGCGGGGATGCTCGCCTACTACAAGGCCAACTACCCGCGCGAGCCCTACGCCGCCCCCGAGGATCCCGGGCCCCCGGTGCGGTGCCGCGTGCTCCTGATCCACGGGCTGCGCGACAAGGCCCTGCTGGCAGGCGCGCTCAACGACACCTGGAAGTGGGTCGAGAAGGATCTGACGCTCGTCACGATCCCCGACGCGGACCACTTCGTGCAGCACGACGCCGCGGGGCTCGTGACGCGCTCGATCGCCGACTGGCTCTCGCGCGACGTGCCGCGCTGAAGCCCGCCGCCAGTCCGCCCGCCGCCCGCCGCGCCCCGCTCAGCCCATGGCCACGCCGCGGATCCGGCCGCGCAGGCGGGGCTCGGCGCTCCCGTCGGCCATGCCGGCGCCCCAGGATCCCCACCACACCATCGACGCCTCGCGGGAGGCGTCGACCGCGGCGGCGGAGAGGGCCACGGTCGTGCCGGCCGGCACGCGGTCCTCCCGGGCCAGCCGCGCCTTCTGCGCCCCCTCCACCTCGAGCACCCGCACCAGGCCGTTGCGGAAGGCCATCCCCACCACGGCCTCGCTCGTGCCGTCGCCGTCGCCATCGGCGGCGGCCAGCGTCATCCCGACGATCGGCCCGTTCCTCCGCACCAGCGCCCGCACCTCGCGGTCGGAGACGATCGCCCGGCGCGTCGGCGCCGTGCCCGCGGCGGTATCCATCGTCGCGAGCATCACCGCGCCGGCCGGCGACCGCGCGACGACGGCAAGGGTGCCCGTGGCGCCGTCGAGCGCCACCTCGGGCGAGCCCGTCATCCCGCGCAGCACCGCCGACATCTCGGTCTTCTTCGTGGCCGCGTCCATGGCGCGCACCTCCACGCCCCGCGCGGTGCGGGCCGCGAAGAGCATCTCCGCCCGGCCGTCGCCGTCGAGGTCGCCCATGTCCATGTCGATGCGCCCGGCCTGGCGGCCGGCGAAGGGCCGCACCACCGCCTCGTCCACCATCCCGCCGCGGGGGGTGAAGGCGCGCATCCGCTGCGCGCCGCCGCTCTCCATGGCGACGATCTCCGTCATGCCGTCGCCATCGAGGTCGGCGACGGCGACGGCGACGTCCGCCGCGGCACGGTCCGGAAAGGGGAGGAAGTCGGCGATCGTGGCCGCGGTGCCGGCGTTCACGACCACGATCCCGGTGCCGCGCTCGTCGGACCGGGCCACCGCCATGATCTCGGGCATGACCGTCAGCTGCACGCGGCCCTGCGCGGTGCGCCCGGCGGCGTTGCGCACGGTGTAGAAGAGGGTCTCGAATCCCAGGAAGACCCGCTGCGGCAGGTAGCGGATGGTGCCGGAGGCGGCGTCGATGGAGACCTCCGACTCGGAGTGGCCGTCGATGACGGCGGAGACGATCTCGAGCGGCCCGGGCACCACGGCCTCGTCGTTGGCGAGCACGTCGAGGAAGGTGGCCTCGGCCGTGTCGCGGACGCGGAAGGCGTCGTCGACGGCACGGGGCGCCTCGGCGTCGGGGATGACCCGCACGAGGATCTCGGCGAGCTCCACGCCGACGCCGACGCTCAAGGGGCTGTAGAGATGCGTCTGGACGGTGAGCCGCACTCCGTCGGCGGCCGAAAAGCCGGGCGCCGGAACGTAGGCGAGCGAGCCGAGGAGCGTGTTGACGCCGTCGATCGAGCCCACGATCCAGGCCGCCCCGCCCGACTGCGGGTAGAACGTCGCGTCGGCCGCCGTGCCGGCCGTGAAGGTGCCGGGCCGCTCCCCCGGCTGCCAGCGGAGGAGCACGCCCACGCCCCCGGCGGTCGCCGTGCCCGAATAGTCGACGGCGAGGAGCGCCGCCCCGTCGCCGCCGACGAAATTCAATGGATCCCCGGCGCGCGTCTCGACCGTGGCGGGCACGGCCACGCTCCAGGGGTCGAAGGGGAGCGGGTCCTGCTCGTAGCCGACGATCACCTGCTGCGACGCCTCGACCCCCTCGTCATCGATCGCCGCATAGACGAACGCGTCGCGTCCCCGAAACGTCGGTCCGGGCAGGTAGCGGATCAGGTCGCGGCCGCCTTCCCCCGCTCCGACCACGCGCTCCACCGTGCCGAGCGCCGGTTGGCCGAGCGAGACGAGGCGGAGGTTCGAGCCGGAGTCGTTGGCCAGGACGTCGACGTCGCAGGTGGGAAAGGCCGTGGCATCGGCCGGCAGCATCACGGTGGCGATGTCGGGGGCGAGGGAGAAGCCCGCGGGCACGATCCGCCCCTCGAGGGGCTCGACGCGGAGCACGCCCTGGCACCGGGGGCGCGGGAAGAACGACGTGCGGCGGGATCGCGACCGGGCCATGGGCTGTCTCCTCGACGGCATGCCGCCGGGTCGACCCGGCGTTCTTCCCCCTTCGGAATTTATAGTCCTCACGGGGGAGCCGGCCAGGAGGGCCACC
The DNA here is from genome assembly GCA_903885855.1 of uncultured Planctomycetaceae bacterium. Lineage (GTDB taxonomy): Bacteria > Planctomycetota > Planctomycetia > Pirellulales > UBA1268 > QWOP01. The sequence continues at coordinate 2,599 of CAISKG010000177.1, read as the reverse complement.
GCCGGGGAGCGGGATTCATGGCCGTCCCGCTCAGGCCCGCCGGCGGAAGACCACGTCGTAGTAGTTGCCGACGTCGGCCCGGCCGGCGAAGCGCGTCCGGCAGATGGGGCGAAAGCCCTGCTCGTCCATGAAGGAGAGCATCTCGGGGAGGAGGCAGCAGCCCGCGTAGGACTCGAAGTCGGCCACCTCCGCCTTCACGTACTGGAATCCCCGCAGGATCGGCGTGGCGCCGCGGAGCACGAGTAGCTCCGAGCCCTGCGTGTCGAGGACCAGCGCCTGGTAGCGACCGGGATCGATCCCCTCGCGGGCCAGCAGCGTCGGGAGCGTGGTCCCGGTGATGCGGAGCGTCGACGAGTAGTCGACGTGCGGCCACAGCTCGCGGTGGCGGGCCAGGGGGAAGATCGAGGAGGAGGCGCCGCGGTTGGAGGAGACGTGGAAGTCGTAGTCCCGGCCATCGACGTCGGTCACCAGCGCCATCAGTGCCCGTTGGCGCGGGAAGGGGCGGATGTTCTCCACGAGGCGCTCGAAGACCTCCGGGATCGGTTCGACCCACAGCACCTCCAGGCCGAGCGCGGCGTAGTCGTCGCGCTCCGGGCCGCTGTTGGCGCCGACGTGGATCACGCCCCGCACACGCCGCAGGAAGCGGTCGGTGAACAAGCGCCGCCGCAGCCGGCGCCAGGCCGGGCGGAGCAGTTGCCTGAGGCGGCGGGGAATCTTCATGCGGTGGATCGTATCGCCGCCGACGGTGATCGGACGGGCATGGCGGTCGGTCGGAGGGGATGGAGTTTACCCTCTCGACGGCCGGCGGAGCCCTTCCGCTTCCTCGAGGCGTCGCCGCGCTCATGCGATCCGCGGCGGGCTCCCGACGGGCGGGTCATCGGCGCCGCAGACGCTCCTGGCGGAGCGCCCCCGGCCACCGATGACCCGCCGCGCGGAAAACGCCCCACGGACCCGGGTCGGGCACCTGCTCACACGGCCCGCCCGCGTCCGATCGGACTCCGCCGCGGCGGCCGCGCGGGACGCCGGGATCGGAGGCTCCGAGCCGGAGCGATTCCCCGCACCCCGGCGCGCACCGCGCCGGAATGGCCGCCGGACGACCGGGACGGCGGGGCGGGCCTCCTGCAGACCACCCCGACACGCCACGGGAGGGGTTCTCCGGCGGAGCCAACACCATTAGCCTCGGGACGGAGGCGATTCCATTGGCCGATCGGCCAATCGGCGCCGGCGTCCCGGGGGGGCCGTCAGGCAGCGAGGAACACGGCCGCCGACGCGGCCAGGGAGGCCAGCGCCGTCATCACCATCCCGCGGCCCCAGTCGGCGACCCCGCGGCCCGGCCCGAGGGCCGGAAGGAGTCCCGTCGATCGTCGCAGCGAATCCATTCCCGTGCCTCTCCCAACGCGGCTGCCGCCGGTGCTCCGCCCGGAGGCCGACCGGCCGCGGTCGGTCGTCCGACAGGTGCGTACGCCCTGCCGTGGGAATTGTTCGGTGCGGTCGCCGCGGCCGCCATTGGCCGATCGGCCGATGGGGCGGGGATTCCCCGGCGACGATCACCGCCGGTCGTGGGCCAGCGGCGCGCCGATGTCGGCGTCGTAGTCGCGGCGCTGAACGGTCACCGTGACGGTCGTGCCCCCCCCCCGGCCGGCTGTGCACCGCGAGGCTGCCCCCGAGCCGCTCGGCGCGCTCCCGCATCCCGTCGATCCCGAAATGCCCCTCCCGGGGGCCGGGTTGGACGCCGACGGCGAATCCGCGGCCGTCGTCGCTCACGCTCGCGCGCAGCGCCCCGCTCGCACGGTCCTCGGCGACGGCGACGTCGATGCGCCGCGCGTGGCCGTGCCGGAGAGCGTTGTGGACCGCCTCCTGGATCACCAGCAGGAGGCTTCCGGCCACGAATTCCGGGAGGTCGTCGAGGGGACCGTCGCAGGCCACCGCCAGCGCCACGTCGTGCCCCTCGCCGACCCGCGACACGAGCGCCGCGAGGGCCTCGGCGAAGGGTCGGCCGTCGAGCGGCAGGCTGCGCATCGCCCACACCGACCCCTGCAGTTCCTTGGCGGCGTGATCCACCATGCGGCGGGCCACGGCGAAGTGCCGGCCCGCGTCGGGGGGCTGTCCGCCGCCGGCGGCCTCGCAGGCATCGAGCTGGAAGCCGATCCCCCCGATCGTCTGCTGGAGGGTGTCGTGGAGGTTCGCGGCGAGCCGGTTGCGCTCCCGGAGCGTGGCTTCGAACTCGAGCGCCGCGTCGCGGCGCGAGCGCATCTCGGCGGCGAGGAGCCGGCGCTGCGCCGCCAGCTCGCGGCGCAGCGTCACGGCCCAGGCGATCGCGGCCGTGAGGATCGCCGCCGTGAGGCCGAGCACGGCCAGCAGCCGGGCCACGGTCCACCACGAGGGAGCCTGAATGACCCGGAAGTCGTCGGCGTCGCGGAGGAAGAGGCGCAGTCGCTGCGGCGACGCGGGACGGTCGCCGGCGGCATGCCATTCCCGATCGATGGCCACCACGCCGGTGACCTGCACGAAGCTCCCCGGCACGGTGCCGCCGACGGCCGAGAACGTGGGGCCGTCGGCCTCGGCCGTGACGATCGTCGCGTCGCAGCGCAGCAGCACG
>CAISKG010000176.1 GCA_903885855.1 uncultured Planctomycetaceae bacterium | reverse complement strand
CGGCGCCGCGCGGGTGTGGTGCGACGGCTTCGCCCGCGCCGACGCCCCCGACGGCGACCTCGCCCCCCCCGGCGACGGCCACGCGCGCTGGGCCGGGCCGCGCGGCATGACCGACCTCCCCAAGCATCTCCTGGCCGCGCTTCCCCCCGGGCTCGTGACGCTCCGCCGCGGCGCCCGCGCCGCCGCCGTGCGGCTCGCGGCCGGCGGCGTCGAGGTGGAGATCGCGGAGGGGGAGCAGGCGGCCGGCAGCGTCTCCGCCCGCGGCCTGCTCCTCGGCTGCCCGGTGCCGCAGGCGCTCGACCTCCTCGCCCCCGCCCGCCCCGCGCTCCTCCCCGACGCCCTCGCGACCCTCGCCGGCGTCGCCTACGACCCCTGCTTCGCGCTCGTGCTCGTGCTCGACGGGCCCTCGCGGGTGCCGCCCCCCGGCGGGATCCAGTTCGCCGCCGGGCCGCTCGCCTGGGTCGCCGACAACCGCCTCAAGGGGATCTCCGCGCTGCCGGCCCTCACCGTCCACGCCGCCGGCGACTGGAGCCGCGCCCGCTTCGACGACGACCAGGCCGCCGTGGCCGACGAGCTCGAGCGCCTCGCCGCCCGCTGGATCGGCCCCGCCCGCGTCGTGGAGCGGTCGCTGGCGCGGTGGAAGTTCGCCACGCCCGTGACCGTGCTGCCCGACCCGCTCGTCGCCTGCTCCTCCGCCCCTCCCGTCGCCTGCTGCGGCGACGCCTTCGCCGGCCCGCGCGTCGAGGGGGCCGCCACGAGCGGCCGCGCCGCCGGGCGCTGGATGGCCGCCGCCCTGGCCGCCCGTTGAAAGAGTCGTGCGGCGCCGTGCCACCCCGGACACCCGCGCCGCCTCGCGCCTGCGCGGTCCGCCAGCCCGCACGGGGTCCGGCTTGCATCCCGGCGGTGAGCCCCCCAAGATGACGCCCGTGGGGGGATGCGAGCCGCCGCGCCGCGCCCCGCCTGCCCTTCCTCCGGAGAATCCGCCGATGGCTGCCAAGCTCCTGCCCGAAGTCGAAAAGTTCCTCGCCTCGGCGCCGCTCAAGGGCATCGTCGGCGGGAAGGACGTCTCCGGCGCCTCCGGCGAGACGATGGCCACCCTCGATCCCGGCACCGGCCGGCCGATCGCCGAGTTCTGCTGCCTCACCGCCGAGGACGTCGACCGGGCCGTGGGGGCCGCGACGCACGCCTTCAAAAAGAGCGGCTGGGCGACGATGCGCCCCAACGAGCGCGGCGCCCTCCTCCACCGCCTCGCCGACGCGGTGGAGAAGCACAAGGAGGTGATCGGCCAGCTCGAGGCGCTCGACGCCGGCAAGCTCCCGGCGCACGCCCTCGGCGACGTGCAGAACTTCATCGACACGCTGCGCTACTTCACCGAGATGGCGCTCCACGTCGAGCACCGCACCACGCTGGCCGTCTCCGGCCACGAGGCCCGCACCGTCCGCCACGCCTGGGGCCCCTGCGGCTTCATCTTCCCCTGGAACTTCCCCTTCCTGCTCGTCGGCTGGGGCATCTCGCCGGCCCTGGCCGCCGGCAACACCGTCGTCATCAAGCCGGCCGAGGACACGCCCCTCTCCACGATCTACCTCGGGCGGCTGGCCCGCGAGATCGGCATCCCCGACGGCGTCATCAACGTCGTCCCCGGCACCGGGTCCGTGGCGGGCTCGGCCCTCTCCGGCCACCCGGGCCTGCGCCACATGAGCTTCACCGGCTCGCCCGAGGTGGGGCGGCTCGTCGCCCAGGCCGCCGGCCACAACCTCGTGCCGGTGAAGCTCGAACTCGGCGGCAAGGGAGCGGCGGTCGTCTTCGAGGACGTCGACATCCCCGGCACCGCCCAGAAGCTCGTCAACGCCATCACCTTCCACACCGGCCAGGTGTGCTGCGACGCGACGCGCTGGCTCGTCCACAAAGCGATCTACAAGGACTTCGTCGACGAGTGCAAGGCGCGCCTGCGCAGCGTGCAGGTCGGCTACCAGATGGCCGACGGCACCGGCATGGGCCCGGTGGTCAACGCCAAGCAGCGCGCCCGCGTCCTCGGCTACCTCGAGAAGGGCAAGGCCCAGGGGGCCGAGGCGGTGCTCGCCGGCGGGGCCGCCGAGGTGTCCGGCCACGACGGCTTCTACGTGAAGCCCGCCCTCCTGGCCGGCACGCTCGACAACGTCGCCGCCCGCGAGGAGATCTTCGGACCGGTGGCCTTCCTCGCGCAGTTCGGCAACGAGGACGAGGCGATCGCCATGGCCAACGACACCGACTACGGCCTGGCCAACAGCGTGTGGACGAGCGACCTGGCCCGGGCCAACCGCGTCGCGGAGTCGATGGTGGCGGGCAACAGCTGGATCAACGCCCACAACGTCTTCCCACGCGGCGTCCCCTACGGCGGCGTCAACAAGAGCGGCATGGGGGGCGGGGTGCTCTCGATCGAGACGCTCCTCGACTACTACCGCCCGCAGTCGGTCGTCCGGCCGCTGTGAATCCCGCGGCATCCGCCGGCGGCCGCCCCATGGGGCGGCCGTCGGGGCGGGGGCCGGGGTGGGTGGCGCTGGCGTTTTGTGGGTGGCGGGTTTTTTGGCGTGCGCGTTGTTTGGCGTGCGCGTGGTTTGGGGGGCGCGTTTTTTGGGTCGCGCGTGGTCGGGGTCGCCCGTGCCCGCTCGTCCGGACGTTCGCTTCGGCCCTCCTGGGCCTCCGCTCTCTCGGACCCGCCTGCGCTCCGCCATCCCTGGCTCCGCTTGTCGGCTACGCCGGCCGAACGGGCACGGGCGACCCCTCCTTGCCGAGCCGGTGGTGCTCGCGTGGGGCTGGGCGGCGCGTTGTTTGGGGTGCGCGTTTTTTGGGTCGCGCGTTGTTTGGGTCGCGCGTTGTTTGGGTCGCGCGTTGTTTGGGTCGCGCGTTTTTTGGGTCGCGCGTGG
>CAISKG010000175.1 GCA_903885855.1 uncultured Planctomycetaceae bacterium | reverse complement strand
TTGACGTCGTCGGAGATGTACGCGTTTCCCGACGCAGCCGCTTTTGCCGCGTACTTCATGACGATGTCGCAGATCGTGTCCTTGTGGGCAGCCCACAACTGCGAGGCCTGGGTGGCCGCGACGGCAGCGGCAGCTTCCTTGGCCTGCGCTGCGGCCGCTTTGATGGAATCGAAAAGTCCCACGTGCGTGATCTCCTTTCTGGACACAAGTAGGTTCGCGCCCTCTCGCCAGTGACCGGACGAGATGGGTTCGCCCAGCGGGCCGGGCCGCTCCGATTGCACTTGAATGACGAGTGCCGGGTCAAGGGGCCGCCGCGCCCCCGCCATCGGCTCGGCGGCGGTGCGGCACGGGGCGATTTCCGCCCGCGGCGACGCCGTGGTGGTATCGTTGGACAATCGCCACGCCGCCCGGGGACCGACCCATGATCCGCCGATTCATCCAGGACGCCGCCGAGTGGATCTCGCGCGTGATCCATCACCCCCGCGAGGAGCTGACGCACTGGCAGGCCACGGCGCGGTTCTGGTACGACCTCGCCCGCGTCGGAGCCCGACGACTGCGCGACGATCGGGCCCTGCAGATGGCCGCGGCCCTCGCCTTCCACACGCTCTTCGCGCTCATGCCGCTGGCGATCGTGAGCACGGCGCTCTTCAAGGGGATCCAGGGAACCGACAGCCTCCGGGCACTCGTCCGCCGGATGGTGCAGTCGGCCGGCCTCGACGACGTGCGGATCATGCCGGCCGACAGCGTCGCGGCGGGCGCGACTGACAGCGTCGCGGCCGGGGCGGCCGATGGTGTGGCGGCCGGCGCGGCCGACAGCGTCGCGGCCGGCGCGACCGACGGTGTGGCCTCCGAGGGGGGCGTGTCGCTGGGCGCCTGGCTCGAGGACATGATCTCCCGATTCGGTGCCATCGACCTGGAAACGCTCGGGCTGGTCGGCCTCGCCGCCATGATCTACGCGGCCGTGGCGATGATCGTGACGATCGAAGACTGCTTCAACACCATCTACCGGGCCCCCCAGGGGCGGTCGTGGCTCCGCCGTATTCCGGTCTACTGGACCGTGCTCACGGTGGGGCCCCTCGGCATCGCCATGCTCTTCCTCGTCGACGGCCACGTGGAGCGGTGGATCGCCTCCGTCGAGGCCCGCGCCGGCCTGATTCACTTCATGGGAATGGTGTGGAGCGTCTCCATCATCACGCTCATGCTCCTCGGCACGTTCGTGCTCCTGCCCAACACGCAGGTGTCGTTGCGGTCCGCGGTCGGAGGCGCCTTCGTGTCGGCGGTGCTGCTCCAGATCGGCAGGGCGGGGCTCACCGCTTACATCAACAACGCCTTCTCCTTCAGCCACCTCTACGGCCCGCTCGGATTCGTCCCGGTGCTCATGATCTGGACCTACGCGATGTGGATCTGCATCCTCTTCGGCGTGGAGGTGACGGCGGTCGTGCAGCAACTCGGCGGGCGGCGCGAGTTCGAGGAACTGGAACGCCGCCGTCCCCGCTCGATGCTGCTGGACGCCTCGTCGGTGCTCCTGCTCATGGAGTCCATCGCCGAAGGCTTCGACGCCGGCCGTGCGGTGCCGCTCGCCACGCTCGTGGAGGAGACCGGCCTCCCCGAGCCGGTGGCCACGGAGATCCTCGAGAAATTGGCTGCCGAGGGGTTCGTGCACCGTGTGGCGACGAACGTGGCCGCCTACACGCTCGCCCGGCCGCCGCACGACATCTCCGCCGAAAGCCTGCTGAACTTCGGGCACGGCGTGCTCGACGATGCCAAGGGCCGTCGGGCGTCGCCCACGGTGGAGACGCTGCGCCGCTCGCAGCGGGAGGCCGCCGCCACTCTCTCGCTCGCCGATCGGACGCGGGGCATCGCGTAGCCCCTCGCGGCTCGGCATGCCGCGGCGAGCTTGCAGCCATGATCGGCAACCACGCGCGCGGCCGCCCTCGCCCCCGCACCGCAGCGATGTCGGGGCCTTCTTGATCGGCCCATCGGCACGGGATAGCCTCCCCCGGGCCGTTCACGATCGACACGGTCAGCGATCGCATGACGATCGGCGGGGTAGAGGCTCCGGCCTCCCCCGGCAGCCGCCGCTGCCTGCCGTCGCCCTTGTGCCGTCGCCGTGGCGGCTCCCTGCCGGATTCCCCGCCTCTCACGCCCTCCCCGACCAACGAGCAGCCCACCATGACTTCCCGACGTCTCCTCCCGATCCTCGCCGTCCTCGCCGCGGCCGTCGCAGGCCCGGCCCGGGCCGAGCTGCTGTACGTGATCCAGAACGACAACATCTACAGCTACGACGTGTCGCTCGGCAGCGCCAGCGCCATCGCCGCGTCGAGGCAGAACGTGCTCGTCGGCAGTCCCTACGTGCAAGCCTCCTACGGCATGGCCTTCGACTCCACGGGCAGCTTCTACGTGTCGAGCATGGGAAGCGCGGGCTCCGGCAGCTGGGTCGCCAAGTTCGATGCCTACGGCAATTACGTGTCGCAGATCACCGAATTGATGAACGGCCCCCTGGCCGTGGCGGTGGATTCGGCCGACAACCTCTACGTGCTCGACGTCGGCCCCCATCCGGCGGTCGTCAAGTACACGTCGGCAGGTGCGGTGTATGGCTCCATCGCCAACCTGCCCATCCCCAGCAGCCTCGCCGTCAGCGGGGCGGGGGACATCTACGTCGGCTTCTACGTCGACAAAGGCGATCGGATCAAGATGTACGGCTCCGACATGATGCCCACGGGAACGATCAGCTCGGACACCAACTGGGTCAACGGCCTGGCCATCGGCCCCTCCGGAAATCTGTACTCCGTCGACTCCTTCGGATACATCGACGTGTTCACGGCTTCGGGAGGCTATCTGCAGCAGCTCGGCAACGGCAATCCGAACGACCTCACGACGCCGGTCTTCGATTCCGCGGGCAATCTGTACCTCTTCACCGGCAGCGACTCGATCTCGATCGCCAAGTTCTCGGCGAGCGGGGCGTATCAATTCAGCTGGAGCGTCGGGACGTACGCCACCGCGATGACCTACGGCCCGGTGCTCGTGCCCGAGCCATCGGCCTACGCCATGGCGATCGGCGGCATCGTGATCGTCGCCTGGCGGTCGCTGCGGCAACGCGGCCGGCGAGACCGCAGCGCGTGATCAACCCGCCGGATGGGTACAATCAGGCGGCGGCGGGCCCGGATGCCGGCCGCCGCAGGAATGCACCACAGCGGACTCAGAGAACAGCAGCCATGGCGAAAGGAAAACGGCCCCGGGCGATCGGCAAGGCCCGGGTGCTGCTGCGGTCGCTCGAGGATCTCGTCGACGCCGAACGCTGGAATCTCGACGCCGGCCGGCTGGCCGAGTGGCGCGATCGTCCCTGGGCCGGGGCCGATGTGGTCGTCTGCGCCGAGGCGCCCGCAGGCTGCGACGGCGGCGACGGCGGCGACACGGTCGTCGTCACGCCCTTTCCCGGCGAACTCAGCTGGCTCATCGACTACCTCCAGCAGGTGTTCGGCGGCCTCGTCGACTACCGCAACAAATACACCTTCTACGGCAGGCTCGCCGACGCCGCGATCCGCTACCACGCCACCCGGACGCCGCAGTGCCTCAACCCCAAGGACCTCTGCTTCGCGGTCATCCGCGAGGCGGCGCGGATGCTCGACGAGGAGCGGCGCGGCGGCTTCGCCGATCGCGACAGCGTGACCCTGCGCGGCGTCGAGGTGCAGCTGACGTACGTCGGCGCCTCGGCGGGGCCGCACATGGCCCTCTGGCGGCATCCCGTCGAGGAGCCGGTCGATCTCGAAGGCATGGCGTTCACGCACCGCGGCGTGCCGTGGCGCATGGGGCCTGTCATGCATCGGGCCACCGACGAGGGAATGGTGACCTGCATCGCGGGATTCGCCGGGGACGGCGCGACTGGCGGCCCCCCGGACGGCGCGTGAGCCGCGGGCGGCCGGGCTGACCGAGCCGCTCCGCCGGCCCGGGCATCCGCTCGGGGAGCCGCGGAGGGCCGCGCGTTCGTGGATGGCCCGCCGAGGCCCGGCGCTACGCCGCCCGGCTGGCCCGCTCCACCTCGCGCAGGCGTCCGATCAGCTCCGAATGGTCGCGCACATGGAGGATGTAGCCGGGCATGCGCTTCTGGTGGTGCACGGCCATGAAGGGCTCTCCCCAGAAGCTCACCAGCGCCTCGGCCTTGCCGGCGACGGCGTCGGTCTCGGCGATCACGAACGAGATGCCCGAATCGAGCGGTGCCCAGCACGGCGGCTCGATCTTGCGCCGGCCCTGATGGGCCTCGAGGGCGGGGCGGACCTTGCTCTCCCAGTGCTCGCGCTCGCGGGGATCGAGGATGAACCGCAGCTTCGTCACGCGGGGGTTGGCGAGGAACGGGACGACGACCGTGTCGAGCAGGTCTTTGGTCTCGAGCATCTGCGCGCAGGCGTTGAACCACACCACCTCCCCCTGGGCGTGGTCGGCGAACTGCGCGGTCATGCAACGCAGCCGCGCCGGGCCGACGAGGTCGATCCCCGGCGGATGGATCCCGGAGCGGAGTTCCTCGAGAAGCCGCGTCGATTCCCGCGAAGCCTTCCCGATCGATTCCCAGCGATCCTCCATCCGCAGATCACGGAGAAAGAGCAGTGACACGAGCGCGAGGGTGATCGCGTGAAGGGTGGAGGCGTCGGTGACGTGGAGGAAGTGCAACGTGATCGCCGAGACCGCCGCGATCACGCCGGCGATCACGTCCCACTCCATGTTCCGCAGGCTCTTCATGATGGCGACGCGCTCCTGCAGCCACCGCATCCAGTCCCGCTGTGGAACCCTACGCGCCCCGCCGGGGGACGATCGATCCCGGCTTTCCGCCACCCTTTCGGCACGGCACCCGCGATGGAGACACTCACCGCGGGCGTCGCCGGGAGCCACTCGGCTCGCCGCCTGGCGAGCCACGCCTAGACTGTGTGAAGCTTCACGAGAACGCATGGTCCCCCCGCGATGCAGGAATCCATCCCGCCGGTCTGCGTGTGGCTCAAGCGGGATCTCCGCATCGTCGACCACGCAGCGCTCGCCGAGGCCGCCGCCCGGTCGCGCGGCGGGGCCGTCTTCGCTCTCTTCATCTACGAGCCCGACGTTCACGCCCAGCCGGAGTGGGATCCGAGCCACACCGAGTTCGAGCGGGAATGCCTCCTCGAGGTCGAGGCCGGCCTCGCCCGCCATGGGATCCGCCTCGTCACGCGCCGTGGCGAGGCCGTGGCGATCCTCGAGCGGCTGCGTGGCGAGACCGGCTTCCGGCTGCTCGTGGCCCACGAGGAGACCGGCACCGGCGTGACCTTCGCCCGCGACCGGCGCGTGCGGGGCTGGGCACGCGCGGCGGCGGTCGAGTTCCTCGAGGTGCCGCAGACCGGCGTGATGCGCAGGCTCGCCTCGCGCGACGGCTGGAGCGCGGCCTGGGAGCGGCGCATGGAAGCGCCCCCCGCGCCGCCACCGCGGCGGGGAGGGCAGGGGGGCGCGGCGACGGTCGCGCGGCTGGAGACGGCCGGCGTGCTTGGCTGCAGGGCCCTCGGCGAGCCGGCCGACGGGAAGACGCGGCAGCGGGGCGGCAGCGCGGCCGCCGAGGAGGCCCTCGGGCAGTTCCTCGCCCAGCGGGGCCGCCACTACGCCGGGGGCATCTCGAGCCCCGTCTCCGCGCCGGGGGCCTGCTCGCGATTGAGCCCCTCGCTCGCCTTCGGCGCGATCTCGATGCGGCGCGTGTGGCAGGCGACGCTCGAGCGGCAGCGGGAGGTGGACCTCGCCCTGGAACGTGCCGCGACGCCGCGCGAGCGGGCGGACCTGCGCGCCTGGAAGCGCGGGATCGCCGCCATGCAGTCGCGGCTTCACTGGCACTGCCACTTCATGCAGAAGCTCGAGGACGAGCCGGCGATCGAATTCCACAACATGCTCCGCGCCGCCGACGGGCTGCGCGAGGGGGAGATCTCGCCCGAGCGGCTGGCGGCCTGGCGGGAGGGGCGCACGGGCTACCCGCTCGTCGACGCCTGCATGCGGAGCCTCCTGGCCACGGGCTGGCTCACGTTCCGGATGCGCGCGATGCTCGTGTCGTTCGCGAGCTACTCGCTCTGGCTCCACTGGCGGCCCACGGGGCTGCACCTGGCGCGTCACTTCCTCGACTTCGAGCCGGGAATCCACTGGTCGCAGTTGCAGATGCAAAGCGGCACGACCGGCATCAACACCCTCCGCATCTACAATCCCACCAAGCAAGCGATCGAGCAGGATCCGCGGGGCTTGTTCCTGCGCCGCTGGCTGCCGGAGCTCGCCGGCGTGCCCCTGGCCCATCTCCACATGCCCTGGACGATGCCGTCGGCGACGCAGCAGGCCGCCGGCTGCGTGATCGGCCGCGACTACCCCGCGCCGATCGTGGACCACGCGGCGGCCGTGCGCGAGGCGAAGCGGCGGCTCGCGGCGGTGCGCGGGGCACCCGAGGCCCGGGCCGAGGCGCGGGGCGTCGCCCGGCGCCACGGCAGCCGTCGCGATCGCC
>CAISKG010000174.1 GCA_903885855.1 uncultured Planctomycetaceae bacterium | reverse complement strand
CGGCGGGGCCGCGGGCCCGGCCGCCGAGCGTCGGTAGACGCTGCCGGCCGGATCGTCGGCGCCGGCCGCCGCGCACAGCAGCGCCAGCGCCGCGACCGCCGGCAACGCCGGGAAGGAGCGGGTTCCGGGGACTCTGCGGAAGGTGCCGTCCGGTCGGTTCGTCACGAGTTTGAGGGTTTTGCCAAAGAAACCGGCCTCGGCAGGCCGAATCTTGGGTGCGGGTGGTGACTCCCCATCCCGGGCCCCTGGCGGGACCACGGGGTGCGGAGTCTACGGAAGCCCCGCCGGCCCACCCAAGGCGGATTCCCGCCCCATGCGCGGGGCCACGACCGAACAACGACGCAGCACGGGCGGCGCCGAGCCCGACAGGGAACAGGCGAACCGGAAGGTCCGCAGGCTTTGGAGGTGATCCGATGGTGAAGAGACATCTGCAGGGTGTCGTCGGCCTGTCGCTGGCCGCCGCGCTCACCGGCTGCCACATCCCGGCCAACTCGCCCTTCAGCGGCCTGGCGCAGATCCGCCCGGTCGCGACACCGCACACCAACGTCCTCCCCCCAGCGGCGATGCTCCACCACCCCGGTCCCGGGGTCGAGGGGCCCGGCCCCGGCGTCATCGCGCCGGTGGGCTACGAGGAGACGCTCGCCGCCAACGGCATCGGCGGCCCGGGTGGCCCCGGCGGGATGGGCGTCCCCGGCGCGAGCGGGCCGGCCTCGCAGGTCGGCTTCATCGGACCGGAGGGGATGCAGGTCCGCTGGGACGTGACCGAGTTCGGCGGCTTCGACTCCGAGCCGCTGGTCAGCCCCGGCCGCTACGACTTCTCGCAGGGGGCGATCTACCGCCTCAAGCTCACCGACATCCCCGGCCAGGAGGGCCTGGAGCTCTACCCGACGCTCGAGGTGGCGCCCGTCACGCCCCGCACCGACGCGTTCCTCGCCCACAACACGATCCCGTTCCAGCTCACGGAAGAGGATCTCGACCAGGTGACCAGCGGCAACTTCGTCACCAAGGTGGTCTATCTACCCGACCCGGAGTACCAGGAACTGGCGGTGGCGGGCGTGGAGACGCTCGTCAGCACCCGCCTCGACCCGGGCTGTGATCCGGTGGTCGAAGCCGATCGCCGCGGCTCGATCCTGGCGATCATCCGCATCGGCAACAAGGATCTCGAGTCGCCCGGCCGCGGCGGAGCGGCGGTGGCGGGAGGTGACGGCGGCGGTGTGATCGGGGCCTCGGCCGGCAGCCCGATGCCGCTGGGGATGCCCTGCGGCGGCGATCCGTCGCAACTGCCCCCGGCGTTCCTGGCCGGCATGACGATGCCCACCTACGGCTATCCCTACACCGGCACGCCGATCGGTCTCCCCGGCCCGGCCCACATCCCGCTGGGCGTCCCGGCCGGCCTCCAGCGGCACACGATCACCAACCACACCAAGCACCACCTCCCGCCGCCGACGAAGGACATCAAGCTCCACGTCCAGCATTATCCGGGTCTCAGCTATCCGAAGCCGGCCCACCGGGCCTACATCTCGGAGCGGAGCGACGTCCCCAACATCCGTCTCCGCCAGCCCGACGAGGACCGCACGCGGTTCGTCGGCAACGGCGGCCCCGATCCCGACACCGCGGCCGGCGAGTGCCCGCCCGCTCCGGAGGACTTCATCCCCTGACGCGGGGTCGCGGTCGGCACGGCTCCCCGCCCTGGCGGGAGCCGTCGGGGAACGGCGGGCTCCCGGTGCCCGCGACGGTCGGATCGATGCCTGTCCCATCACCACAGTCTCACCTGATTCCCATGACCACCCACCGCAGCACCGGACGCACGGCCGGCACGACGACGCGGTGGGATCTCCCCGGGCACGGCGCCCGGGAGGTCGTCCGGTCGGGGACCGTGCTGCGGGTTGTCCGAGGGCTGCTGACGACCGCGTGTCTCCTCTTCCTGGTCCCGTCGCTGCTCGGCGGCGAGACCGGCGGGGGGGGGCGGGCGGAACCATTCGTCGGTAACACCTTGCCGGGAGCGATTGGCGCCCAAGGACACCCGCAGGCCGGTCCCCGTCCGGAACCCTCCCTCGCCGCCGCGCTGCAGCCGGTCGCGATCCGCGGTCCGGCCGGGATGACGATCTCGGTGGAGACCTTCGAGGGCTGGTCGCCCCCCACGGCGGCGACCCCCTTCAAGACCACGCTCCTGGTGGGGGCGACCTACCGGCTGCGGGTGGCGGGAATCCGCGGCTACGAGGGGCTCGAACTGTTCCCCACCGTGCGCGTCCTGGCCCGGCTCGCCGCGCCGCCGGGCATGGAGCGGCGGTTCCCGGTCGAGATCCAACTCGACGAGGACGACCTGCTGATGGCGGTGGAAGGGGCCCACGTGCGGCGCGTGGTCTACATGGAATGCGACCCGAACATGGCCGACGTCTCGGAGGCCGACTGGTTCGACGTCCGTCCCTGCGACGATCCCCTCGACGTGGCCGCCGAGCTCGGCAGCCCCGTGGCGGAGATCGTCATCGGCAATCGGCAGCCCGCGCCGGGGGTGGTGCCATGAGCCGCCCCGCCGACCGACAGCGGAGCGGCGACGTGCTGCGCTGGCTGGCGATCGCCGCCGGCGCGGTGATCCTCGCCTCCTGCCGTTCGATGAGCCACTCCGTCGTGCCGGTGGCGACGCTCGTGGAGCACGCCGCCGCCGACGACGACGACGCAGCGCCCGCGGACGGGCGCCCGGCAGCCGCCGCGGTCACCGCCGCCGCGCTTCCCGGCGAGGCCCAGCGGACCGCTGCCCCGGCCGGCGTCGAGCCCCCCTCCCCTCCCCTGCCCCGCGTCGCGCTGGCCTCGCACGCGGCACCGCTGCCGGTCGCGGCCGCGGGCGCCCCCTGCCCCGACGGGCGCTGCCACGCGAGCGTGCCGTCCGGGCCCGGCGGCCCCGGGGGCTGCGGGTCGCCGCACTGCCGGCTCCATCCCACCGGTCGTCTCGGCTCGCACCTCCGCCGCCACCTCGGCCACGGCGCGGGCTGCCGCGGGGGCGAGTGCCAGTCGGGCGCGTGCGGTCCGATCGTCCCCACGGTGGCGATCCCGGTGGTCGGGCCCTGCCTGGTGTGCGACGGCGGCGACCACGGCAAACCCGCGCAGGCGCGCGGCGCGCGCGGCCTGGTCAATCTCACCTCCGGCGACACGGTCGCGCGGTACCGCGCCGACGGCCCCGGCCCCGCGCCCGAGGACGAGGCCTGCCTCGAGGCGGAGGCCTGTGTCGTGGCGTCGAACTGCACCTGCGTCTACGCGCCGCGTTTCTCGTCGGTGCGGCGCGTGATCCGCCCCTTCGAGGACGCCGTGCCGGTCGGCCCCAAGGGCGTGGCGCTCGACACGCTGGTGGAAGCCGAGGTCGCCGGCCAGGGGGTGCGCGACAAGACCCAGCCGGTGCAGGTCGTGGCCGCGCGGCGCGCCCAGCCTGGCATCGCCGTGGAGGACCGCATCCCCGTCCTGGCCGTCGACAAGGTCCAGCCGCCGCGGCTCGAGGAGGCGTTCGCGGGCCCCAAGGCGCATGCCCTCGACCAGCCGGCCGAGCCGCTGGTCAACGTGGAGGCGCCGCGGCTCGCGCGGAGGATCGAGGTGCCCATGGCCTGGAGTTGCGTCTCCGGGGCCCAGGTGACGGTCAACGGCGAGGCGGCCGACGTCCTCGCGGTCGACCATGGCGTGGCCACCCTGCGGATCGAGTCGCCGGGGCGCTGCGAGCTGACGCTCTCCAAGCGGGCCGGCAGCGACACCGCACGCCCGGGGGAGGAACTCGACTTCACGATCTTCCTGCTCAATTCGGGCGACCGGCCGATCACCGACGTCACGCTCGCCGACGCCGTGCCGGCGCGGCTGGAGGTGATCGAGAACAGCGCCGTGTCGAACCTGCCCGCCGACGTCTCCACCGCCAAGGCCGAGGACGGCTCGACGGTGATCACGTGGGCGATCCGGGGCACGCTGGCCCCGGGCCAGGGCGGCTTCGTCCGCTTCCGCACCATCGTCCACTGACGCCCCCGGGCCGGCCGCCGCGGCCCGCTTCGCGGGCCCCCGGCCGACGCGCGATTGCCCCCCGGGGTGGAGCGCCAGTACGATCCCTCATCCGCTTCGCCCCCCGCCCCCGGTCTCCTCCGGGGAGCACACCCTCCGAGGATGCCATGTCCGCTCCGCTCTCCCACCTCGTCGGCCGTCTGACGGCCTTGTGCTGCGCCGTCGCCCTCCTCGCCGCCGCGGGCATGCCGGCCGGCGCGCAGGTGGTCGTCGACGACGTGGCCGATCCGTCGGCCAAGGCACCGGTGGAGGGTGTCCCCGAGATCGGTGAGATTCCCGACGGCAAGCCCGAGGAGTTGATGCAATTCATCGAGGAGGTGCGGAACCGCAACTTCCGCCCCAAGTCGCGCGAGGAGGCGATGGGCTTCTTCAAGCAGGTGGCGGAGGCGTCGGTGAAGGTGGCCGACAAGATCCTCGCGCAGGTCGAGGTGGACGACGACTTCCACACCCAGGCGTCGAAGCTCAAGCTCGAGGGGCTGACGATGCTCGGCCAGTTCGGCGACGCGGAGGCGGCCGCGACCGCGACCGAATTCGCCGGCACCCTCGTCGACTCGGCCGACAAGGACCTCGCCGCCGAGGCCACGCAGCTGATCGTCGTCGCCGAGGCCCGCAAGGTCCTCTCCACCGGCGACGTCGACGGCGCGGCCGGCTTGGTGAAGCGCGTGGGGGGCATGCTCGAGGCCAACCCCGACGATCCGCGGATGGCCGGCCTGGCGATGCAGCTCGCCGGCGCCATCGAGCAGATGCCGGGGGCCGGCGACGTCGCCCGCTCCGCCTACGAGACCTTCGGCGGGTCCTTCGCCAAGAGCGGCAACCCGCAGATTAAGGCGATGGGTGAGGGCTTCGCCGGCATGCTGCGCCGCCTCTCGCTGCCGGGCAACGAGATGAAGATCTCCGGCACCAACCTCGACGGCTCCGCCTTCGATCCCGCCACGCTCGACGGCAAGGTGGTGCTCGTCGACTTCTGGGCCACCTGGTGCGGCCCGTGCATCGCCGAGCTGCCCAACGTGCTCGCCGCCTGGGAGAAGTACCACGACAAGGGCTTCGAGGTGGTGGGCGTGAGCCTCGACACCGACCGCGAGGCCCTCGAGGCGTTCCTCAAGGAGCGCGACATCCCCTGGACGATCCTCTTCGAGACGCCGGAGGGGGAGGGCTGGCAGCATCCGCTGGCCACCTACTACGGCATCACCGGGATCCCCACGGTGATCCTCGTGGGGCGCGACGGCAAGGTCGTGTCGATGGACGTGCGCGGCGAGAAGCTCGAGGAGCGGCTCTCCGAGCTGTTCCAGTGAGCGGCGACCCCGGGGCGCACCCCGTGCGGCCTGCCGTGAACGATCCATCCCAGCCGCGCCGGACCGCGATCTCGAAGCGTGCCGGGGCGTTCGACTCCTCCGGCATCCGCAAGGCCTTCGACCTCGCGGCACGGCTCGAGGACCCGATCAACCTCGCGATCGGCCAGCCCGACTTCCCCATGCCGCAGGCGGCGCGGACGGCGGCCAGGGAGGCCGTCGACGCGGGGCGCAACGGCTACACGCAGACCCAGGGGATCCCGGAATTGCGTGCCCGGCTCGAGGAGCGGGCCCGGGCGGAGACGGGGCAGCCGGGGCGGAAGCTGTGCGTCACCAGCGGCTCCAGCGGGGCGCTGGTGCTCGTGCTGATGGCGCTGGTCGACCCGGGCGACGAAGTGATCCTCTTCGAGCCGGCGTTCGTGATGTACCGCCCGCTCGTCGAATTCCTCGGCGGCCGCTGCGTGATCGTCGACACCTCGCCGACGTTCCGCATCGACGTCGACGCGGTGGCCGCGGCGATCACCCCGCGCACGCGGGCGATCCTCCTCAACACCCCCTCCAACCCCACCGGTTTCGTCGCCCCGGCGGACACCGTGCGCGACCTCGCGCGGCTGGCGGAGCGGGCCGGGGTGACGCTGGTGAGCGACGAGCTCTACCGGTCGTTCTGCTACGACGAGCCCTTCCATTCCCCCGCCGCCCACAGTGACCGCGTGGTGGTGATCGACGGCTTCTCCAAGTCGCACGCCATGACCGGCTGGCGCGTGGGCTGGGTCCACGGCCCCGCGGAGGTCGTCGACGCGTGCACCATGCTGCAGCAGTACACCTTCGTCTGCGCGCCGCAGGTCGGCCAGTGGGCGGCGATCGCCGCGCTCGACGCGCCGATGGACGTCCCGCTCGCCGAGTGCCGGCGGAAGCGCGACCGGCTGATGGCGGGGCTCGCGGAGCACTACCGGTTCGTGAAGCCGGGCGGCGCCTTCTACCTCTATCCCGAGGCCCCGGGGGGCTCGGGCCGGCGGTTCGCGGAGATCGCGGCGGAGCGCGAGAAGCTGATCGTGGTGCCGGGGAGCGTGTTCGGCGGCGCCGACACCCACTTCCGCATCGCCTACACCGTCACCGACCGCACGCTCGACCGCGGGATCGAGGCCCTCCGCCGCCTCGCCGGCGCCGTCTGACCGCCGACCGACTGGCCTTGCGGCCGCTCCCGGACGCCGTCCACACTCCCTCCCGGTGCGGCGGCACGGGCACGACGGCCCGCCCCCGCCCCCTTGCCCCGGGGAGGATGACATGGAGCCGCTGCCGTCCAACAAGGTGCTGGCGCTCGCCGACTTCGCCCATCCCGATCTGCTCCGCCCGCTCCGCGGCGTCTACGCCCACGAGACGGAGCGTTTCGGGGCGGCCTGGCCGCTGGGGCGGGAGTACCGCAAGGACTGGGAGGTGGCGATGGCCGTCCTGGCCCTCGAACGGGGCGGGGTGCTGCGCCGTGACGCCCGGATCCTCGGGGTCGGGGCGGGCAACGAGCCGACGATCTTCCACCTCACCGGCCTCGTGGGCGAGGTGCACGCCACCGACCTGTACCTCGCCGAGCCGCCGCCGCGGCCCAAGTCGCTGTCGCGCCGCCTCGGCAACGTCTCCCGCGCCCTGGCGGAGGTGGTGCGGCCGTCGCGGCACGGGGCACGGGCCTGGGAGGAGTCGGCGAACCTGCACATGTTCCTCGATCCCGGCCGCTACTGGCCGAGGCCCTGGAACGCCCGGCGCCTGGTCGTACAGCACATGAACGGCCTCGACCTCCGCTACGAGGACGGCTCCTTCGACGGCATCTTCTCCAGCGGCTCCATCGAGCACTTCGGCGGCCACGCCGAGGTGGCGCGGGCGGCACGCGAGATGGCACGCGTGCTGGCGCCGGGGGGGATCCTCTCGATCTCGACGGAGTACCGGCTCGCCGGCCCGGGGCCGGGGCTGCCGGGGATCCTGATGTTCGACCGCGGCGAGCTGGAGCGGCTCATCGTCGAGGCCTCGGGCCTCCAGCCGATCGACGCCTTCCGGCCGGCGACGGCCGGGGAAGCGGGGCCGGCACGCGACTTCGACGCGGCGGCCGCCGCCGTGCGGGCGCACGTCGCGGAGCACGGCGAGATCCTCTTCCACAAGCTCACCTGGCCGGAGTACCCGGCGGTGGCCCTGCGCGCGGGGGAGCGCGTGTGGACCAGCTGCCACGTGGCGCTGCGCAAGCCGCCGGCGTGAGGGGACGGCCGTGCGGCCCGCGCTCCCGGCGTCAGGCCGACTTGTGGCGCGCCTCGTGGTGGGGCACCACGGGCTCCTTGTCGTCGACGTTGCGGTCGGTGATCACGTACGCGCTGCCGGCGTTCTCCGGCAGGTCGAACATCGGGTCGAGCATGACGTCCTCGATGATCGAGCGCAGGCCGCGGGCGCCGGTGTCCTTGCGCAGGGCGCGACGGGCGATCGCGGTCAGGGCGGCGTCGGTGAACTCCAGCTCGCAGTTCTCCATCGAGAACAGCTTCTGATACTGCTTCACCAACGCGTTCTTCGGCTCCTTCAGCACCTTGACGAGGGCCGCCTCGTCGAGCGGCTTGAGCGACGAGATCACCGGCAGGCGGCCGACGAGCTCGGGGATCAGGCCGAATTCGAGGATGTCGTCGGAGTCGACCTGCGGCAGCAGTTCGCCCAGCGACGCCTCCCCCTTGCGGCCGCTGGGCTGGCCGAAGCCGATCGTGCGCTTGCCGAGGCGCTTGGCGATGATCTTGTCGATGCCCACGAACGTCCCGCCGCAGATGAAGAGGATGTTCGAGGTGTCGATCTGGATGTACTGCTGCTCGGGGTGCTTGCGGCCCCCCTGCGGAGGCACGTTGGCGACCGTCCCCTCGAGCATCTTGAGCAGCGCCTGCTGCACCCCCTCGCCGGAGACGTCGCGCGTGATGGAGACGTTCTGGCTCGTCTTG
>CAISKG010000173.1 GCA_903885855.1 uncultured Planctomycetaceae bacterium | reverse complement strand
GCTGCTGGGCGATGTCCCAGGTGCCGGTGTAGAGGTTGCGGAAGTTCCAGCCCCCCTTGCCGACGACGAGGCGGGTGAGGGGATCGGCGAAGATCGTGCCGAAGAAGGTCGCGCCGCCGACCGATCCGGCGGCCGTCGTCCGCACGGAGAAGGCACCCGTGCTGGAGATGGTGCCGGTGCCGCTGAACGACTCCCACTGCTGGCCGTGGACGGTGATGTCGACGCGGATCGAGGTCCCCGCGATCTCCACCCGGTCGATCGTGCCCGACACCTGCCTGCCGACGAACGTGCCGGTGTAGATCCCGTCGAACAGCCCGGCGTAGTACCAGGGGAGGTTGACCGCGTTCACGTCGCGCGCGTCCTTGCCGGCGAACCAGGGATCGTCGCTCTCGGCCGGCCCGGTGACGATCCGGTAGGCGACCTTGCCGTCGGGAATACCGTCGTCGATGCCGGCGACCCCGACGCGCTGCGGCACGCGCCAATTCCCAGGCGTGAAGGTGAGCGACGCCACCGCCGGCAGGCCCTCGTCCGGATCGCTGCTCGACAGCGGCACGGTCACGTCGGCGGCCGGCTGCGCCGTGAGGGCCATCCAGAAGCCCGTCGACCTGCCGGTCTCGGCGTCCGACTCGCGCGTCACGAGCGCCGCGCTGGGCCAGACGGCGAAGGCGGCGGTGCGGCCGGAGTCGATGCTCGCCAGGGTGATGTCCCGCACGACGCGGCCGTGGTAGCGGAGATCGTCGCTGACGGTGTCCGCCGTGACGATCGACAACGGCTGCGTGCCGTCGCGGGTGAAGTCCTGCACGCCCCGGACCGTCACCTTCTGGGCGACGTTCCAATTCTGGGGCGTGAACACCAGCGCCGTGCGGTCGATCACCCCCTCGGTGGTGTCGCTGCTCGCGACACCGATCGTGACGGTGCCGGTGGGGGCGTCGAAGAGCCGGAAGGAGAACTGCCGGGCGGTGCCCTCGAGCAGGGGGCCGCCGATCGGGGTCACGATCACGGCCTGCGTGCGCCGTGAATCGAGGATCGTGAGCGGCACGTCCCTGACCGTCAGGCCGGCGTAGCGAGGGTCGTCGCTGACGGCGTCACCCGTGGCGAGCGCGAAGGGTTGGTTGCCGTCGACGGTGAAATCCTCGACGGCGCGCACCGTGACCCGCTGGGCGACGTTCCAATTCGTCGGCGTGAAGGTCAGCGCCGTCGTGCCGATGGAGGCCTCGGTGTCGTCGCTGCCGGAAAGGGGGATCGTGACGTCGGCCGCGGGGGCGTCCTGAAGGCGGAACGCGAACGCCCGCGCGCTCCCCTCGAGCAGCGGGCCGCCGAGCGGGCTGATGAGCACGCCCGCGGTCATCATCTGGCGGGATTCGAGCGACTCCGCGGCGAGGGGGCGCGGCCGGCGGGCGCGGCGGGTGAGGGGGCGGCGGATGGCGGGGCGGTGCATGGTTGAGCCCTTCCAAAGGCGTGGTGAATAAAAGACAAAAAACTCCTGAATGAGCATACGGCCACCGTGCGGCGGCGGCCGGTGGCGCATGCCGCGGTCGTGGCGATGGCCGGGAAAAGGCCGGACGCGGGCGGGCTGTGGTATGACTCGCGGCATGGACACTTCCTCCGGTTGGGAAATACGAACGTGACCCCGGCGTCCGACACGCTGTGGTATCACTCGCGGCATGGACACTTCCTCCGGGCCGCTCCGCGCCGGG
>CAISKG010000172.1 GCA_903885855.1 uncultured Planctomycetaceae bacterium | reverse complement strand
GCCACGGGCCTCGTCTGGGAATGAGCCGCGCTGAGCAGGCTGTGGACACAGTGATCCGCCGCCGGATGCGGCGGCAGGCACCCGTGAAAAACCTCGGCTTTTTCAGGGTGCCCACACGTGGAAAAAGGTCATGGATGACTTTTTCCACGGACAGTTAGCCGCGTGTCTTGGAGGCCTTGACGATCCGGGCGGAGAGGCGCGACTTCACCCGGGCGGCACGATTGCGGTGCACGATGTTCTTCGCCGCGGCCTGATCGACCTTCTTGGCGACCGTGCGGAGCTGTTCCTTCGCCGCCGGCACGTCGCCGCCACGGAGGCTCTCGAGCACCTTGCGGATCTCGGTCTTGATCACCGACTTGGCGGCGCGGTTGCGCTCGCGGTTGCGGAGATTCTGGCGGAGGCGCTTCTTGGCACTGGCGGAATGCGGCATGGCGGTGGCGTGGGATCCGGGGCGGGGGGGGCGGGGGGGCCGGGAGGCCCCGTTCAGGCCTCTTTATCCTTCCCCGAGGCCAGTTTGTCCAGCCGTTGCGCCACGTCCCGGTAGCCGAAGTCGATGCCGGCGAGGATCGAGAGGTATTTTCTCGCGGCGTCGAGGTCCTCGAGGCCGGTGGCCAGGACCCCCGCCCGGTACAGGGCCCGTTTCCGCAGTTCCGGCTCCCGGTCGGGGGGCAGCGCCTCCACCGCGGTGACGTAATTCTGCATCGCCAGTTGGTACTGCTTGATCTTCTGGAAGCACTCGCCGAGCTCCAGGGCCACCGCGCCGCGGCGGCGCGAATCCCCCTGCACCTCCTGGAACTGCTTGATCGCCTCGGTGAAGTTGCCGGCCACTTTCAGCCGCAGGGCGAGCTCGTACTTCCAGGTCGGATTCTCCGGATACCGTGCGGCCCGGGCGGCGTAGACCTCCATCTCCTGCTTCAGCTGCGCACCGCGCAAGCGCTCGAGGGCGGTGCGGTTCTCGGGGGTGTCGGCACCCTCGAGGCGCTTCTCGGCCGCGATCACCTTCTGCTTGCCCCAGCGCAGCTGCCGGTCCTCGAGGTGCTCCCGGACCCGCAGTTCGTTGCCGCTCGCGGCGAGCGCCTGGGTCAGCACGGCGTGGGCCTCCTCGACGGTGGCCTCCTTCTCGAGGAGGTCGGCGAGCTCGAGGTAGGGGTCGATCTCGGAGGGATTCTCCTTGATGGCGCGGCGCAGTTCGGCGGCGCGGCTGCGCTCCGGGGCCGGGGCCGCGGCCTTCGCGGCATCGCCGGGCTTGCCGCCGCCCGGCGCGGGCCGGCCGCTCATGCCCTGGCCCGCGGCGATCGTCTTCTCCACCTGCAGGCGGGCGATCTCCTTCTCGGCCTCCTCGGCGTGGCTCTTGACCTTGCCGATCCGCACCCAGCAGGCGATCGCCTGATCGAACTCGCCGATCTCCGCCGCGAAGCGGGCGCAGTGGCGGTTCACCTCGATGTCGGCCGGGGCCGCGTCGAGGGCGTTCTTGAGGTACACCTGCCGCGTGCCCAGGAATTCCATCTGGGCGCAGGCGTCCGACATCGCCATGAGCACGCCGGTGTCGTAGGGATTGGCCTTGAGGATGTCGACCCCCTGCTTGATCGCCTCCTTCGACTGCCCGGCGCTCACGAGCTTGCGCACCCCGCCCCCCTTCGAGCCGCCGAACAGCGACGCCAGCCCCCCCGACTTCTTCGGAGGGTGCTTCTTGCGGAGCGTGCCGAGGAAGGCTTGCAGGTAGACCGCGTTGCCGGGATCGCCGATGACGCAGGTCGAGAACATCTCGATCGCGTAGTCGGCGTTGGCCGTGAGGTTCTTCGTGCCGGCCTGGAAGCACTGCAGGAGCTTGGCCCGCTCGGCCGGCGAGAGCAGCGCCGAGGAGGGCGACGCGGCGGGATCGGAGGCCGGTCCCTGGGAAGCGTCGTTGGCCATGGGGGAAGGGACCGCGGGGGCAAAGGCGGGGGAGGGCGAAACCGGCACCTTCTCGATCGGGGGCCGGAACACCGTAAAGTATGGAGCCACGAGTGTAGTGACGTGCGGCCGGGCGCTCCAAGGGTGCCGCCCGGTCTCCCGGCCCTTTCGGTCCATCCATCCCCTTTCATGGCGCCTCCCTCCCCGCCGCCGCCCGGGCACGCCGCCCCGTTCCCGGAGGGCGCCGGCGGGGGCGCGCGGGTCACGATCGTGGGCGCCGGGCCGGGCGACCCCGGCCTGCTCACCCTCCGCGGCCTCGAGCGCCTGCGCGACGCCGAGTGCGTCGTCCACGACGCCCTCGTGCCCGAGGCCCTGCTCGACGCGGCGGCTCCCCGGGCCGAGCGGATCCGTGCGCCGCGCGACGCGGGCGACCCCGATCCCGGCGCGGCCACCGGGCGGCTGCTGGTGGAGCTCGCGCGCCGCGGGCGGCGGGTCGTGCGTCTCAAGGGGGGCGATCCGTCGGTGTTCGCGCGCTACGCCGAGGAGACGCGGGCCCTGGAGGAGGCGGGGATCCCCTTCGAGACGGTGCCCGGCGTCACGGCGCTGCTGGCGGCGGCCGCCGCGGCCGGCGTGCCGCTCACCCGGCGCGACGGCGCCTCGCACCTGACGCTCGTCACCGGCCACGAAGCGGGCGAGAAGGGGGCGGCGCTCGACTACCGCCAGCTCGCGAGCCTCCCGGGCACCCTCGCCTTCTACATGGGGGTGGCCAAAGCGCCGCACTGGGCCGCCGAGCTGGTCGCCGCCGGCAGGCCGGCCGACACCCCGGTGGTGGTGGTGAGCCGCTGCTCGTGGCCCGACCAGCGCGTCGGGCGCACGACGCTCGGGGCGCTGGCCGCCGGCACCGCCGCGTTTCCCGGGCCTCCTCCGGCGCTGGTCATCGTGGGACAGGCGTGCGGCGACCGACGGCCTGCCGGCACGCCCGCGCCGGCGCGACGCACGGCGGCCGCCCCGCTCTCCGGTCGCCGCGTGCTCCTCACGCGTCCCGACGGGCAGGGGGGGGAGATCGCCGCCGCGGTCGAGGCGCTCGGCGGCACCTGCCTGCGAGCGCCGCTGGTGCGGATCACGGCCCCGGCATCCTGGGGCCCGCTCGATGCCGCGATCCGGGCCGCCGACACCTTCGACTGGATCGTGTTCTCGAGCGCCAACGGCGTGCGCGGCTTCGACGACCGTCTCCGGGCGGCCGGGCGCGACGCGCGGGCCCTGGGCTCGGCGCGGCTGGCGGCGATCGGGCCGGCCACGACGCGGGCGCTTGCGGACGCGCGGCTGGCGTGCGATCTCGAGCCCGACCGCAGCGACTCGGAGGGGATGCTCGAGGCGCTGCTGCCCACCATGCGCCGGGGCCGGGTGCTTCTGGTGCGCGCCGAACGGGGCCGCGACGTGATGCGGGTCGGACTCGAGGCCGCGGGCCACCAGGTCACCGAGGCCGCCGCCTACGCCGCGAGGCCGATCGACCGCCTCGCCCCCGAGGTCGAGTCGGCCCTCGACGACGCGCCGATCGACTGGGTGACGGTGACCAGCGGCGTGGTGGCGGAGACGGCCGCCCGGGTGTTCGCCGGCCGGCTCGGCGGATGGCGGATCGCCTCGATCAGCCCGGTCACCTCGCGCGTCCTGGAGGGGCTCGGGTTTCCCCCCGACTGCGAGGCGGCCAGGCCCGACGGGGCGGCGCTGGTGGCGGCGATGGCCGTCTGGGAAGCGGCGCGGCGCGGCGTGGCGGAAATCCACGGCGGACGGGGATCGGGCGCCGGCCCGGCCCCCTGAGGCCGGCACGTTCGGCAGGGGCGTCAAAGTCCGCCGGCCCGGCGGTGACAGTCGCGCGGGGGGCGGACGCGCCGCTTGAGCGACGGGCGGCGCGTGTCGATGACTGTCCGTGGTCCCGGGCACCCGCACCGCACCCGCGCGGCGAGGCCCCGGAGGGAGGTCGCCGTGCCCGGCCCGCAAGCGTCAGCCACCGCCATCGTCGTCGCCCGGCTCCACCCCGGCACCCGGCCGGAAGCCTGGAGGATGCTCGACTCCATCGCCGGCCGGGCCGGTGGCCGCGTCACCTGGGCCGCCGACGCCGTCACCCTGGCGACACTCACGCCCGAGGCGCCGGGGGACTGGGCGCTGGCCCTGGACGGCGCCGCGACCGCCTCGCGCCGCGATCTCCGGGCGGCGCTCGCCGCGGCCTCGCGGCTGCCTGTGGCGCTCGAGTCCGTCGTGGGCGGCCCGGGGGTCAACCTCGTGCACCGCGACGTGCTCGTCGACGCCGGCATCCGGATCGCCGCGGTGGATCGCTTCGACGACGCGGGCCGCGGCTCGCGCCGCCCGCCGCCGGACGGCTGGGCCTGCCGGAGCGTCGTGTGGGGGCTGTGGGAGGCCGAGTCCACCCCGCCGGCCGGATCCGGCATCGCACGCTGGCTGCCCTGGGGCGGGCGCCCCGCGTCGGGGTCGCTGACGCTGACCACCGTCGATCTCGACGCCGATGCGCGCATCTCCGGCGCGGTGCTCGGCAAGGCGCTGGGACGCTTCCACGATCGCCGCGGCGTGCGGATGGCGCGGCTGGGCGACCTGCCGACCCTGCTCGGCGGCGAGGGGCCGTCGCGGTCGGAATCGGTGCTCCGGGCGGCGTGAGCGACGCGGGCGCGGGCGGACGGCCCGCCGCGGGGATCAGGTCTTCGTCGTGTCGAGGACCGACCAACTCATGTAGGCGACGATGAGCGCCGCCAGCAGGAACCCGATGTCGAGGGCCAGGCTGACCCTGCGAAAGGGGAATTTCACCGCCAGATCGGCGATGAACAGGATGCCGACCAGGCCGGAGACCACCATCCCGATCATCGGCAAGAACTTGGTCACCGGACTGGGTCTCCCTGCGGGCGGCCGGCGTCACCACGACCCGGCCGCTGCGGAACTACCATAATCGAGTCGGCTACCGACGCCATCAGGGCCAGAATTATGCCGTGAGGCGGGAAAACCTGCCATCGCAGCCCCCCGGGACCGCCCGGGGCCGCGGTTGGCCCCCGCCGCCGGACCGCCACCGCCCCCGGAGCCCGCCCCATGCCCCCAGTCCCTCCGCCGCCATCCGCCCCTGGAACGGCGGTGACCGCGGTCTACACCGGCTCGTTCGATCCGATCACCCTCGGCCATCTGGACGTCATCGAGCGGGCCGCACGGATCTTCCCGGCCGTGGTGGTGGGGGTGGGGATCAACCCCGACAAGCACCCCCTCTTCGACCTCGAGGAGCGCGTGGGGCTCGTCGCGGCGTCGTGGCCCACCTCGCCGGCGTGACGGTCAAGGCCTTCTCGGGGCTGTCGGTGGCCTTCGTGCGCGACCATGCGCCGAGCGTCCTGCTGCGCGGCGTGCGCTCGCTCACCGACATCGACGCCGAATTCACGATGACGCTCGCCAACCGCAAGCTCGATCCCGGCGTCGAGACCGTGTTCCTGATGTCGGACTCGAAGTACTCGCACGTGTCGTCGTCGCTGCTCAAGCAGATCACGCCGCTGGCGGAGGATGCGGCGCTCGAGCAGTTCGTCCCCCGCCAGGTGGTGCGGGCCCTGCGCGCGAAACTGCCCCGCGAGTGATCCGGCGGGGCGTCAGTTGGCGGCGGCCCGGGTGGAGGCGTCGCCACCCTCGAAGTGCTGCCGCAGGTAGCGGGCGCGCTCGATGTCGTCGGCCCCGGCACCGTCCGAGCCGCACAGCTTCCGCAGGTGGGCCGGCTGCGTCCGCATCAGGAGGGAGTTGATGTCGGCGATCTTCACGTCGCCGATCAGCCCCAGGAGCACCCCCATCCGGACCCGGGAGAGGAGCTGCATCGTCTCCTCGTTGGTGATCGTCTGTGCCGTGCGCAGGATCCCGTAGGCGCGGCTCACCTGGTCGTGCACGTTCTGCTGCGTCTCGCGCACCAGGAATTCCCGGGCCCGCCGCTCGTAGTCGATGAGCACCGGCACCACGTCCGCGACCTGCTGGACGAGCTCCTCCTCGGTGCGGCCGAGGGTGGTCTGGTTCGAGATCTGATAGAAGTCGCCCATCGCCTGCGACCCCTCGCCGTAGAGGCCGCGCACCGCCAGCGAGATCTTGTGGAGGCTGCGGAAGACCTTGTCGATCTGCCGCGTGATCACCAGCGCCGGCAGATGCAGCATGACGCTCACGCGGATCCCCGTGCCGACGTTCGTGGGGCAGGCGGTGAGGTAGCCCCAGCGCGGGTGGAAGGCGTAGGGCACGACGCGCTCCACCTGATCGTCGACGATCTTGATCTGCTCCCACGCGCCGCGGAGATCCAGGCCGCTGTGGAGGCACTGGATGCGGAGGTGATCCTCCTCGTTGATCATCAGGCTGACCTGCTCCGCGCCGTCGATCGCCACGCCCCGGGCCCCCTGGGCGTCGGCGTGCTCCCGGCTGATCAGCTGCCGCTCCACGAGGAAACGCCGATCCACCTCCTCGAGCCGGCCGACGTCGATGTAATCCAGCCCGCGCCCCACCGGCACGCCGGAGATGCGCTCCCGCAGCACACGCTCGATCTCGGCCCGATCCTGATCGGTGGCCCGGCTGACGAAGGGGAACTGGGCGAGGTTGCGCGCCAGGCGGACGCGGCTGCTCATGACGATGTCGGACTCCGGCCCCGTCCCCCGGAGCCACTCGCCGATCGTGTCGGTGAGGGTGTCGATCCTCATGGCTGCCCCTCCGTGGACGGCGACGACGCCCCCCCGCGGCCGCCCGGCATCCAGGCCTCCTCGAGGCCACGGATGGCGTCGCGTGCCTCCTTGGCGGCCTCGTAATCCTCGCGCGAGATCGCCTCGCGCATGTCACGCCGCATTCCGATCACCGCGGAGAGGGCGTCGGTCCCGCCGGGCGCCTCGCCGCCGACGCCGGGGCGCGTCGGGCGCCGGCCCGTGTGCTCGGTGGCGCCGTGGATGTTGGCGATCAGCGGCTCGAGCTCGCGCTCGAACTGCACGTAGTCGTGGGGGCAGCCGAGCCGGCCCTGATTGCGGAACTCGAAGAACGTGATCCCGCACATGTCGCAGCAGCGCTTGTCGAGCGCGGCCAGGTCGTCGGCGATCTCCCCCACGCCCAGCGGTGTGGAGAGGGCCCCCCCCTTGCCGGCGGCCTTCGCCGACTCGCCCGCCTCGTCCTCGGCCTGGTTGAGGTAGGTGCGGGCGTGCTCCTCGCAGAGGTGCACCTCGCGGACGCTGCCCGCCTCGAGTTCCGTGATGTGGAACACGGCCGGGTTGTCACACTGCTGGCATTTCATGGCGGGCCCATGCGACGAAAGAAACGCTGCCGGCGGGGGCAGCCGCGTTGAATCATATCCGTTCCCCCTCCGCAAGGTCGCCCTCGGGGTGGGCCGCGCGCCGCGTCCCCGCGGAACGGGTCCGGTTTGGAGCCCTCGGGGCCGGGGCGGTACGCTGCCTCTCTCCCGCCGGCCGCGGGACCGCCGTCGCCGCCCGACACCCATGCCGGAACAGCCCTCCCCGACCGATCCGCATCTCCCCGCGCCGGGGCGCTTCGCCGAGCTGGCCGCCGGCCACCGCCTGGTGCCGGTGTGGCGGCGGCTGTTCGCCGACGGCGTGACGCCGCTGTCGGCGTTCGCGCGGCTCGACGCCGGCGCCTGCGGCTGCCTGTTCGAGAGCGTCGTCGGCGGCGAGAAGGTCGGCCGCTACAGCTTCCTCGGCGCCGACCCCTTCCTGCTCCTCGAGGCCCGCGGCCGCTCCGTCCGCGTGACGCGCTTCGCCCCGGCCGGTGCGGCCGCGGGCGATCCGCCCGCGGTCGCCGGCGTGGAAACGCTCGAGTGCGACGATCCCTTCGCCGAACTCGAGCGCCGCATGCGCCCCTTCCGCCCGGCAGCGGTGGCGGAACTGCCGCCCTTCACCAGCGGGGCGATCGGCTTCGCGGCCTACGACGCGGTGCGCTACGTCGAGCACCTCCCCGACGCCCCGCCCGACGACCTCGGCCTGCCCGACCTGTCGTTCGCCTTCTACGACCGGCTGGTGGTGTTCGACAACGTCACCAAGACCATCGACGTGGTGGTGCTGGCGGACGTCGGCGACGGCTCCCCCGCGGCGGCGGCGGCGGGGCGTGCGGCCGCGGCGGAGCGGATCGACGCCACCATCCGCCGGCTCTTCGCCCCCTCCGACTGGCCTGCGGCGGCCGACATCGGCCCCCGTCGCGAGCCGCGGACGCTGGCCGACGGCCGGGCCACGTCCTGGTTCCCGCGCGAGGCGTTCCTCGCGGCGGTGCACCGGGTGATCGAGTACATCCGCTCGGGCGACGTCTTCCAGGTGGTGCTCAGCCGCCGGATCGACGTCCCCTGCAGCTATCCCCCGATCGAGCTCTACCGCACGCTGCGGGTGGTGAATCCGAGCCCGTTCATGTTCTTCCTCCGCACCCCCGGCGTGACGCTCGTGGGCAGCTCGCCCGAGATCATGGTGCGGCTCGTCGACGGCCACCTCACCGTCCGGCCGCTGGCCGGCACGCGGCCCCGCGGGGCCACGCCGGAGGAGGACCGGCGCCTCGCCGAGGGCCTCCTCGCCGATCCCAAGGAGCGTGCCGAGCACGTGATGCTCATCGATCTGGGGCGCAACGACGTGGGGCGCGTGGCGGAGATCGGCTCGGTGGTGCTCTCGGACGTGATGTCGATCGAGCGCTACAGCCACGTGATGCACATCACGAGCAACGTCACCGGCCGGCTGCCTCCGGACAAGACCGCCTTCGACGCGCTGCGCGCCTGCCTCCCGGCGGGGACCGTCTCCGGCGCCCCCAAGATCCGCGCCATGGAGATCATCGACGAGCTCGAGCCACGGCGGCGCGGCCCCTACGCCGGCGCCGTCGGCTACATCGACTTCGGCGGCTCGATGGACACCTGCATCGCGCTGCGCACCGTGGTCATCGCCGACGGCGTGGCCCACGTGCAGTCGGGGGCCGGCATCGTCGCCGACAGCGATCCGGAGAGCGAATTCGAGGAGACGCTCAACAAGGCCAAGGGCTTGCTCGTGTCGCTCGAGATGACGGCCGAGCGCCTCGCCCGCGGGGAGCCGCCCCCCGCCGCGCCATGATCCGGATCGAACGCCTCCTCGTCCGGGCGGGTGACCTGGCACGGCTCGTCGACGTGTCCCTCGAGGCCGCACCGGGAGAGGCGTGGGCGCTGGTGGGCGCGGGGGGCTGCGGCAAGGGGGCGCTGGTGGCGGCGGTGGCCGGCGCGGTCGAGGCCGCCGGGGGCGACGTGGTGGTGGCGGGGAAGTCGCTGCGCCGCGAGCCGGCCGAGGCCCGACGCGCCTGCGGCTACTGCCCCGCCGACCTGGGCGTCTGGCCGGCGGTCAGCGCCGGCGATTTCCTCGACCTCTTCGCCGCCGCCGTCGGCATGCCGCAGGCGCGCGTGGCGGCGGAGCGGACGCGGGTCCTGGCGTTCGCCGGGGTGTCGGCCGGGGACCGTCTCGACCGGCTTGCCGGCGGCGCGCGGAAGCGATTGCTCCTCGGCCGCGCCGTGCTCCACGACCCCCCGGTCCTCGCCCTCGACGATCCCTTCCGCGGCCTCGATCCCCACGAGCGCGGCGCCTGCGAGGCCCTCGTCGAGGCGGCCGTGCTCGCGGAGCGCACCGTGATCGCGGCCCTCGACGACGGGATCGTGCCCGCCTGCTTCACGCACGTCGCGCTCGTCGATTCCGGGCGGATCGTGGCGCGCGGCCCGGCGCATCCGGCGGCCTTCGCGCCCGGGCGGACGTGGGTGTGGCGCGTGACGGTGGCCCGCGACGCGCCGGCGGCGCGCGAGTGCCTGGCCGACCTCGTGCCCGAGGCCCGTGCCGTCGACGACCACACCGTGGAGTGCCGTATCGACCCCGCGCTCTCGCCCCCCGCGACCCTCGTCACCGCCCTGGCGCGGACGGGCATCGGAGTGGAATCGTGCCACTTCCATCCCCCCTGGTCGGTGCAACTGGTGCCGCCGCGGAACGTTCCCGTGCCACCACACGACCCCGACGGGCCCGCGGGGCAGGGGCGGGGGCCCGCCGCCTGGGGGTAGACTCGGCGGCACCGCCCCCTCCTGCCCGCGGCGATCATGAAGCCCTTGCCCCCGTCACGCCGCCGAGCCGCTTCCCGCCAGGCGCTGGGGCTGCTCGCGCTGACGGCGGCGACGGCGCATGCCGCCCCCCCCGACTTCGCCACCGACGTGGCGCCGATCCTCGCGCGGCGCTGCCTGGCGTGCCACTCCCACGCCGCCGGCACCATGGAGGGGGGCTTGGCGCTCGACTGGCAGAGCGGGTGGCAGCAGGGGGGGGGCCGTGGCCCGGCGATCGTGCCGGGCAGCGCGGCGAAGAGCCTGCTGGTGACGGCGATCCGCCACGCGGATCCGGCGCTTCGCATGCCCGAGGAACGCCTCCCCGACCACGAGATCGGGATCCTCGAAGCCTGGATCGACTCGGGCGCCGTCGATCCCCGCGTCGCGCCGCCACCGCCGCCATCGCCCGGCGACCACTGGTCGCTCGCGCCCCTCGAGCGGCCGCCGGTTCCCGCGCCGCCGGCCGGCGGCGCGGCCGCCAACCCGATCGACGCCTTCCTCGACGCCCGGATCCGCGCTTCCGGGATCGCCCCCGCCCCGGAGGCCGACCGGCGCACCGTCATCCGCCGCGCGACGATCGACCTGCACGGCCTGCCGCCGACCCCGGAGGAGGTCGACGCCTTCGAGGCCGACACCGCCCCGGGCGCCCATGAGCGCCTCGTCGACCGTCTTCTCGCCTCGCCCCGGCTCGGCGAGCGGTTCGCGCGCCACTGGTTCGACTGCATCCACTACGCCGACAGCCACGGCTTCGAGCACGACGTCTTCCGCCCCAACGCCTGGCCCTACCGCGACTGGGTGATCGGGGCCTTCAACGCCGACATGCCCTGGGCGACGTTCGTGCGCGCCCAGCTGGCCGCCGACGCCTTCTTTCCCGACGACGCGCCGATGCAGGCGGCCCTGGGCTTCCTCGGGGCCGGCACCTACGACCACTCGGCGGCCGCCACCGCGCCGCGATCGTTCGAGAACCTCGACCGCGACGACCTGGTGACGCAGACGCTGCAGGCACTCGCCAGCACGACCGCCAACTGCGCCCGCTGCCACGCGCACAAGTTCGATCCCGTCTCCCAGGAGGACTACTACGCCCTTCAGGCGGTGTTCGCCGGCGTCGGCAAGGGGGAGATCGACTGGGAGCCCGACGCCGCGGTGGCCGCCGCGCGGCGCCGCTGGCGGCGGGTCGCCGATCTGGCGGCACGCGACCCCGCGGCGCTCCTGGCCGCGCCGGAGGGGGCGCTGGTGGCGGAGTGGGAGGCCCGCCGCGGCGACGCCGCCGTCTGGACGACGCTCCGGGCGGCGAGTTTCACCTCGGCCTTCGGCGCCGAACTCGCCCCGCTCGACGACGGCTCGATCGTCGCCCGGGGGGCGGCCCCCGAGCGCGACGTGACCACGCTCACCGTCGCCGGACCGTCGACGGCGATGACCGCGATCCGCCTCGACGTGCTCCCCGACGACTCGCTGCCGATGCGCGGCCCGGGGCGTGCCCCCAACGGCAATCTCCACCTCTCCGAGGTCGAGCTGCGCCTCTTCCCCGCCGACGGCCAGCCGCGCGGCGTGGCCATCGCACGCGCACGCGCCGACTTCGACCAGGAGGGCTGGACGATCCTCCACGCCGTCGACGGCGACCCCGCCACCGCCTGGGGCATCCATCCCGAGGAGGGCCGGCCGCACCATGCGGTGTTCGTGCTCGCGGAGCCCGTGGCGCTGGCCGCCGGCGACACGCTGGCGATCGTGCTCCGCCAGCTCCACGGCGGCGCCCACACCATCGGTCGCCTGCGCGTGGCCGCCACCGACGGCGATCCCGACGCCGCCGTGCCGCTGCCGGCCGCCGCCGAGGCCGCCCTCGCCCGGCCGCCCGAGGCCCGCACGGAGAGCGAGCATGCGGCGATCGCGGCCGCCGTCCTCGGGCCGCGGGCCGCCGAGGAGCTGCGTCGGCTGCCCGCACCGCGGCGGCTGTACGCGGCGGCCGTGACCGCCGTGAACGAGCGGGGCACGATCACGATCGACCCGCCGCGCGAGATCCGCCTCCTCCACCGCGGCGACATCGACCAGCCGCGCGAGCCGGTGGGGCCCGGTGCCCTGTCGGCGGTGGCGGCGCTCCCGGCCCGCTTCGCTCTCCCCGCCGGGGCGCCGGAGTCGGCGCGGCGCGCGGCCCTGGCCGACTGGCTCGTCTCCCCCGCCAATCCGCTCGTCTGGCGGAGCATCGCCAATCGGGTCTGGCAGTGGCACTTCGGACGCGGCCTCTGCGACACGCCCAACGACTTCGGCCGGATGGGGAGCCTCCCCTCCCATCCCGAACTGCTCGACTGGCTGGCCTGCGAACTCCGCGACTCGGGCTCGCTCACCGCGCTGCACCGCCTCATCTGCACCAGCCGCGCCTACCGGCGCTCCTCCGCCACGACGGCCGAGGCGTTCGCCGCCGATCCCGACGACCGCCTCCTCGCGCGCATGCCGCGGCCGCGCGTCGACGCCGAGACCTTCTTCGACGGCCTGCTGCAGGCCGGCGGCCTCCTCGACGACACGCGCGGCGGCCCGGGGGTGGCCCGCTTCACCCAGCGGCCCGGCGCCCAGCTGACGCCGATCCTCGATTACGACGCCTACGACCTCGCCTCCCCGGGCGCCGGCCGCCGCGCCGTCTACCGCGTGGTGTGGCGGGGGATCCCCGACCCGCTCTTCGACGCCCTCGACTTCCCCGACCTCGGCCTCCTCGCCCCCACGCGCGGCTTCTCCGCCTCGGCCCTCCAGGCGCTCGTGCTCGCCAACAACCGCTTCGTCCTCCATGCCGCGGGAGCGCTCGCGGCCCGCGCCGAAGCGGCCACCGGCGACGCCCCCGGGCGGGTGCGGTTCATGGTGCGGTCGGTCTGGCTCCGCGAGCCGGACAGCGGCGAGCTCGCCGAGCTGCTGGCGCTCGCCGAGCGTCACGGCCTGCCCGCCGTCGCCCGGACCCTCTTCAACAGCGACGAATTCCTCTTCGTCGACTGACCCCGGACAGGCGTCGCTCCGTGACCCCACCCGACCTCTCCCGCCGTGCGTTCCTCTCCGCCGGCGGCGGCTTCGGGGGGCTCGCGCTGGCGCATCTCCTCGTCCGCGACGGCCGCGCCGACGGCCCCGCCCCCGACCCCTCGTGGCCGCTCGGCGGGCTCCACCATCCGGCCCGTGCCCGCCGGGTGATCCAGCTGTTCATGAACGGCGGCGCGAGCCCGATGGACACCTTCGACCACAAGCCGGCCCTCGAGAAGCACGACGGCGAGGCGCTGGGGCCGAAGGAGAAGCCGGAGGGCTTCACGACGCCGGCGGGCAACGTGATGAAGAGCCCCTTCGCCTTCGCGCGCCACGGCGCCAGCGGCCGCTGGGTGAGCGAGGTCTTCCCCTGCCAGGCGCGGGAGGTCGACCGGATGGCCTTCCTGATGGCGATGCGCACCACGACCAACGTCCACGGGCCGGCCAGTTACAAGATGAACACCGGCTTCCAGCTCCCCGGCTTCCCCTGCATGGGGGCCTGGGTGTCGTGGGGCCTGGGGCGCATCGTCGACGACCTTCCCGAGTTCGTCGTCCTCCCCGACCCGCGCGGCCTCCCCTACAACCAGAAGGGGAACTTTTCGGCCGGCTTCCTTCCGGCCCGCCACCAGGGCACCGTCGTCGACCTCGGCCGCCCCGTGCCGATCCCCGACGCCTTCGCCGCGCCGGAGTTCGCCTTCGCCTCCGGTGACGCCGACCGCGACACGCTGGCCCTCGTCGGCAGGCTCAACCAGCGTCACGCCGCCGCCCGTCCCTTCGACTCGCGCCTCGAGGCCCGGATCGCGGCGGGCGAACTGGCCGCCCGTCTCCAGCTCACGGCGCCCGCCACCTTCGACCTCGCTGGCGAATCGGCTGCGACGCTCGCCGCCTACGGCGTGGCGAGGCCGGAGACGGCCGACTTCGGCAAGCGCTGCCTCGTCGCCCGCCGTCTCGTCGAGCGCGGCACGCGCTTCGTGCAGGTGTGGAGCGGCCCGCAGGGGGCCGTCAACAACTGGGACAACCACGGCAGCATCCCCAAGGAGCTGCCGCCGATCGCCACGAGCGTCGACCAGCCGATCGCCGCGCTCCTGGCCGACCTCGCCGACCGGGGATTGCTCTCCGACACGCTCGTCGTGTGGACGACCGAATTCGGCCGCACCCCCTTCGCCCAGAACGGCCAGGGGCGCGACCACAACGGCGGCACGTTCGTCACCTGGCTCGCCGGCGCCGGCGTGAAGGCCGGCGTGGCCCACGGCGAGAGCGACGAACTCGGCTACCAGACCGCGAGCGACGCGACCACCGTCCACGATCTCCACGCCACGATCCTGCACGTGCTCGGCATCGACCACACCCGGCTCACCTTCCGCACCTCCGGCATCGACCGCCGCCTGACCGACGTCCACGGCCGCGTCGTGCGCGAGATCCTGGCCTGAGCCCGCGGACGCCGCCGCCCACGGTGATCCCCGCTGTTCCCGGGATCCCCCCATGGCCACCTACGAGGTCCGCTGCGAATGCGGCAGGACGATCCCGGTCGAGGCCCGTCTGGCCGGGTCGCGGACGTCGTGCTTCTGCGGGAGGACGGTGCCCGTCCCCAACCTCTCGCAGCTGCGCCGTGCGGCCGGCGAGACGGCCATCCCGCGCACCGTGGTCGAGCGGATCCGGCTCGCGATCCGCGCCGGCGAGCTCCCCGACAACCGCTTCTGCCCGTTCAACGGCCGGCCGGTCGACGACACCGTCCGCATCCGGGTCGAGTGCGAGCGGGTGACGGTCCGCCAGCGTGGCCCCAGCTGGTGGGGCCAATTCTTCTCCCACGTCGTCTTCGGCTGGCTCGCGCTGTTCCTCCCGCGTGACCAGGGTCGGGACGAGTTCGGCCACGACATCGTCGTGGACGTGCCGCTGGCGATCTCCGCGTCGGCCAGGGAATCCCTCGCCGCGGCGCTCGGGCGGAAGTCGCTCGTGGACGCCCTCCGCGGCACGCCGCTCTACCGCGAACTCCTCGAGGAATACCCGGCGGCCGACGTGTGGATCATCGACGACGATCCCGCGTGACGACCGACGGGGCTCCGCCCCCCCGCTCAACGACTCCCTGGGCCGTTGCGGGCATCGGGTTCGAGCCCCAGCAGTCCGCCGGATCGCGCTGCCTTCCCGACCGTTTTGCTCAGACCGGTGTTCCGCTCCGCGCGGGAGGGATGCTGTAGCATCAATTACGACAAGGCCTCCGCTCGGACGGAGCAGGCGCACGGAGTTTTGGTGACGACCATCCCCCGGGAGCAACCTTCCATGGTTCGGGCCCTGAATGTCCTGGTCCTCGGATGTGTCCTTCTCGTCGTCGGGGCGATCTTCGTGTTTCTCACGAGTTGGGCGCTCGCGGCTGCCGGCTTCCCCTGGCCCGGGGAGTTCGCGGCGATCTGCTTGGCGGTGCTCATCGTGATGGCGTTCATCTCCGCGGGGATTCTCATCCCCGGCCCGCCGCGGCCCCCATCCACGTTGCTCGTCTGCCCGCACTGCGGCATTCCGACGCTGGTATCGATCGTTCGGCCGGAGGATCAGCCGTAGGCCCCCGCGGATGTCGATGCATCCCGGTGCCATGGGGCGCGCCGACTCGGGGGTGTCGGCCCGGGCGGAGGCGGCGAGTCGCTCATCCGGCGTTGGCGTCGCCGCGACGGAAGGCGTCGAGGAGCGTGAAGAACCGCTCCCAGGCCTCCTCGTCGCTCGCGGCGCCGCGGCGGATCGCCTCGGCCCAGCCGCGGGCGGTGGAGAGGCCGTGCTCGGCCCGCAGCCACTCGCGGAATCGCTGGCTGAAGCCGGCGCCGGGATCGGCGATCGAGTGGGCCTGCAGCGCCCCCTCCCAGCCGGTGCACTGGCTCTCGAGTTCGGCGAGCGCGTGGCCGCGCACGAACATCCCGGGCCTCAGCCTCGCCTCGGCGAGCCAGTCGAAGAGCGAACGGACGACGGCCATGGGCGGCTCGGGCGGCCTAGCGCGCCGCCTCGACGAGGTCGGCGACGTACGCCCCGACGCCGGCGGCGATGCCGTCCCTGCCCTGCGCCGAGAGTTCCTCGATGCGGCGCACGAGCGCCGAGCCGACGATCGCCCCGTCGGCCACCTTGCCGAGCGCGGCCACCTGCCCGGGCGTGCTCACGCCGAAGCCCACGAGCACCGGCACCGTCGCCCGGGACCGCAGCCACTGCACGCGCTCCACGAGCCCGGGCGGGAGTTCGGTGCGGGCCCCGGTGACGCCGGCGACGCTCACGCAGTAGAGGAAGCCCGTCGAGCGGCGGGCGATCTCCTCGGCCCGTGCCTGCGGCGTGGTCGGCGTGACGAGGCGCACGAGCGCCAGATCGGCCCCGCGGCAGGCCGCGTCGAGGAGGTCGGACTCCTCGAGGGGCAGATCCGGCACCACGAGTCCGGCGAGTCCGGCGGCGTGCGCGTCGGCCACGAAGCGGTCGATGCCGCGACGGTAGATGATCGAGTAGCTGACCATCGGCAGGATCGGCATCGTGACCGCCGCCGTCGCCTCGGCCGCCATGGCGAAGAACGCCTCGAGCGTGAAGCCCGCGGCGAGGGCGCGCGTGTAGGACGCCTGGATCACCGGCCCATCGGCGATCGGATCGCTGTAGGGGACGCCGAGTTCGCAGACGGCCGCGCCGGCCCGGTCGAGCGCCTTGAGGATCTCGAGCGTGGTGGCGAGATCGGGATCGCCGGCGGTCACGAACGGCGCCACCGCCCCGCGCCCCTCGGCGGCGATGGCGGCGAAACGGGCGGCCAGCGGCCCCGGGGCCCGTGCCGCGGCGGGAGGGCGATGCATCAGTGGCTGCCCCCCGCACCGAGGGCCCGCAGGCGGGCGATCTCGGCGGCGTCCTTCTCGCCGCGCCCCGAGAGGCAGATCACGATGTGCTCGCTCGCCGGGCGCCGGGCGGCCTCGCGCACCGCCCAGGCGATGGCGTGGGAGGTCTCGAGCGCCGGCAGGATCCCCTCGCGCCGGGCGACGAGATCGAAGGCTTCGAGCGCCTCGCCATCGGTGACGCTCGTGTACTCCACGCGGCCCGTGTCGTGCCACCAGGCGTGCTCCGGCCCCACGCCGGGATAATCGAGCCCGGCCGACACGGAGTGGACGTCGGCGGTCTGGCCGTCGGCGTCCTGCAGCACGTAGGAGAGGCTCCCATGGAGGATGCCGGCGTGACCGTAGGAGAGGCTGGCGGCATGGTCGCCGGCCTTCGCCGACCGCCCCCCGGCCTCCACCCCCACCAGTCGGATACCGGGGCGGTCGACCAAGGGATGGAACATCCCCGCGGCGTTGCTGCCGCCCCCCACGCAGGCCACGACGCAGTCCGGGTCGCGGCCGATCTGCTCCTGGCAGAAGCGGATCGTCTCCCGGCCGATCACCGATTGGAAATCGCGCACGATCCTGGGGAAGGGGTGGGGGCCCACGACCGAGCCGATGATGTAGTGCGTCGTCTCCACCGAGCCCATCCAGTCGCGCATCGCCTCGTTGATCGCGTCGCGGAGCGTGCGCGAGCCGCTCTCCACCGGCCGCACCTCCGCCCCCATCATCCGCATGCTGCGGACGTTG
>CAISKG010000171.1 GCA_903885855.1 uncultured Planctomycetaceae bacterium | reverse complement strand
GCCGCCGGCCCCCCGGGCCGCTCCCCCGTCGGCCCCTTGCGCCGCTTCCCCGGAGATGCCCCATGCCCGCCGCAGCCCGCGATGCCACGCTCGGCGACGACGACGTCGCCCGGCTCGATCGGCTCCGCGACGCCTACCGCCGCCTCGAGAGCGAACTCGGCCGCGTCATCATCGGCCAGCGCGGCACGATCGAGCGCTTGGCGATCTGCCTCTTCGCACGCGGCCACGGGCTGCTCATGGGGGTGCCGGGGCTGGCGAAGACGCTCCTGGTGAGCCGGCTGGCCGAGGCGGTGTCGCTGAAGTTCAGCCGCATCCAGTTCACCCCCGACCTGATGCCGATGGACATCACCGGCACCGACATCCTCCAGGAGTCGGCCGGCGGGCGCCGGGAGTTCCAGTTCGTCCCCGGGCCGGTGTTCGCCAACATCGTCCTCGCCGACGAGATCAACCGCGCGCCCCCCAAGACGCAGGCGGCGATGCTCGAGGCGATGCAGGAGCAGAAGGTGACGGTCGTGGGGAAGACCTCGCGGCTGGAAGCGCCGTTCTTCGTGCTCGCGACGCAGAATCCGGTGGAGCAGGAGGGCACCTATCCCCTCCCCGAAGCGCAGCTCGACCGCTTCATGTTCCTCATCGAGGTCGATTACCCCTCCGAGGAGGAGGAGATCCGCATCGCCCGCACCACCACCGGGGAGACGCCCCCGCCGCTCGACCGCGTCCTCGACGCCGAGGAGATCATCGCCGCGCAGTCGCTCGTGCGGCGCCTGCCGGTGCCCGACCAC
This sequence comes from uncultured Planctomycetaceae bacterium, assembly GCA_903885855.1. Lineage (GTDB taxonomy): Bacteria > Planctomycetota > Planctomycetia > Pirellulales > UBA1268 > QWOP01. Next base: position 2,932 of record CAISKG010000171.1, on the reverse strand, counting down.
GTCTACACCTTCGCCACGCGCCTCGTGCGCCGCACGCGCCCCCTCGGCGGCACGGCGCCGGAGTGGCTCAAGCCCCTCGTGTCGTGGGGGGCGGGGCCGCGCGCCGTGCAGTACCTGATCCTCGGGGCCAAGGCGCGGGCGGCGCTCACCGGGGCCTACATGGTGCGGCTGGAGGACGTGGCGGAGGTCGCCGCACCGGTGCTCACCCACCGCGTCCTCACCACCTTCACCGCCCAGGCGGAGGGGCTCGGCTCGCGGCGGATCGTGGAACGCCTCGTCGCGGAGTCGCTGGCGGCGGAGAAGGGGTAGGCGGTGGACACCGAACGCGCACCCCGGACGTTCCTCGACAGCGCCGTGCTCGCGCGCCTGGCGGCGGTGCCCCTGTTGGCGCGGCGGCCGATGATCGGCGGCGTGTCGGGCCGCCACGAGAGCCCGCACCGCGGCTCGAGCGTCGAGTTCGCCGAGTACCGGAAATACGTCCCCGGCGACGACCTGCGCCGGCTCGACTGGCGCGTGTGGGGGCGCACCGACCGCCACTACGTCAAGGAGTACGAGGCCGACACCAACCTGCGCCTCTGCCTGGTGGTCGACACTAGCGGGTCGATGGGCTACGGCTCCACCGGCGTCACGCGCCTCGACTACGCGCGGCGTCTGGCCGGGTCGCTGGCCTTCCTGGCCTGCCGCCAGGGGGACGCCGTGGGGGTGTCCTGCGCCGCCGAGACGGTCGTCCGCCACCTTCCCCCGCGCCGCAATCCCTCCCATCTGCGGCTGGTGTTCGACGCGCTGGAGGAAACGCGGCCCGCCGGCTCCTCGGCGCTGCCGCGCATCCTCCACGAACTGGCCGAGACCGTGGCCCACCGGGCGCTGGTCGTGGTGATCTCCGACCTGTTCGTCGATCCCGACGAGCTCGCCCGGGCCCTCGGCCACCTGCGCTTCCGGCGCCACGACGTGGCGGTGTTCCACCTCCTCGACCCGCGCGAGATCGCCTTCGACTTCCGCCGCCCCACGCGCTTCGTCGACCTGGAGGGGGGGCCGGCGCTGTTCGCCGACCCGCTCGACATCGGCGACCGCTACCGCCGGGCCCTGAACGAGTGGCTCGCGGCCCTGCGCGCGACGGCGCTGGAGCAGGCGATCGACTACCGGCGCGTGGGTCTCGACGAAGACTACGAGAAGGTGCTGGCGGGGTTCCTCGCCGCGCGCGCGAGCGGACGGGGGAAACGCTGATGGCTCACGGGGGCACCGCGACGTGACATTCCTCGCTCCGGCGGTGCTGCTGGCGCTCCCCGCGGTGGCGCTGCCGATCCTCATCCATCTGGTCAACGACCGGCGCTTCCAGACGGTCGACTGGGGGGCGATGCGCTTCCTGCTGGCCGCCCGGAAGATGGCGCGCGGCTTCAGCCGGGTGCGGCGCTGGCTGATCCTCCTCCTGCGGACGCTCGCCGTGGCGGCGGCGGTGGTGGCGGTGGCCCGGCCGCTGTCGCGCGGCTGGCTCTCGGCGGTGGCGGGGGAGCGCGGCGGGGCGATCGTGATCCTCGACCGCTCGCCGAGCATGCAGGAGGCGGCCGAGGCGGGGGGCGACTCGAAGCTCGCCGCAGCGAGGCGCGCGGTCGCCGACGCCCTCGAGACGATGGGCACCGGGAGGGTGGTGCTCGTCGACAGCGTCTCCGCCCGACCCCTCGAGTTGGCCTCGCCCGCGGCCCTCCGCGAGATCCCGGAGGGGGAGCCGGCGGCGAACACCGCCGATCTGCCGCGGCTTCTGCAGGTGGCCTGCGATCACCTCGACGCCGACGCCACGGCGGGATCGCTGTGGATCTGCTCCGACCAGCGTGCCGGCGACTGGAGGCCCGCGGCGGGCGACTGGCCCGGGATCCGCGACCGGCTGGTGACGGGGAAGCGGCCGGTGCGCGTCAATCTCCTCGCGGCCGTCGATTCCTCCCCCGAGAACCGCGCCGTGCGCGTCGTGCGCACCGCCTACGAGCCGACCGGCCAGGGCTGGGAGCTGTTCCTCGACATCGCCGTCTCACGGCCGGTCGATTCCGGCCCGGTCCGGGTGCCGGTGGGGATCGAGCTCGGTGGCGCACGCTCGACGGTGGAGGTGGAGCTCACCGGAACCGGCGCGGTGCTGCGCCGCCACGCCATCCCGGTCGATCCTGCGGCGCTGGCCGCGACCGCGGCGGAGGGCTCCGGCGAGCGGACCGCCGGCTGGGGGCGGGTGTCGATCCCCGCCGACACCAACCCCGCCGACAACGAGGCCTTCTTCACCTTCGCCAAGGCGCCGCCGCGGCGCACGATCGTGGTGGCGGAGGACGCCGCCGTGCGCCGCGTGCTCGAACTGGCCGCCGGCATCCCGCGCGAGCGGCTGCTGGAGTCGCTCGCCGAGGTGATCGATCCGGCGCTCGCGGCGGCGATCCAGCTCGACGGTGCGGCGCTCCTCCTCTGGCAGGCGCCGCTGCCGGAAGGGGAGCTCGCCGCGCGCATCGACGCGTTCGTGCGCGACGGGGGGCGCGTGATCTTCCTTCCGCCGGCCGACCCCGGCGCGGCGACCTTCGCGGGCGTGGGCTGGGGCGGCTGGGCCGATCACAGCCCGCCGCTGCGCCCGGCCGGATGGCGCACCGACGAGGGGCTCCTGGCGGGCACGGGCTCCGGGGCGAGCCTGCCGGTGGGGGAGCTCGAGGTGCGGCGCGTCTGCGGAATCGTGGGCGAGGGGACGGCGCTGGCGACGCTGCCGGGCGACGTGCCGCTCCTCCTCCGCGCGTCCGCCGAGGACGCCGGCGTTTTCTTCCTCGCCACCACCCCGGGCCCGCGTGACAGCGACCTCGCCTCGGGGGGCGTGGTGCTCTATGCGCTCCTGCAGCGGGCGATCGACGACGGCATGGAGCGGCTCCGCAGCGCGCGGCAGGCCGACGCCGGCGCGGGGCGCCGGCGGCCCGAG
>CAISKG010000170.1 GCA_903885855.1 uncultured Planctomycetaceae bacterium | reverse complement strand
TCCAGCGCGGCCGCCACGGGATCCGGCTCCCGCTCCAGCGGCCGCGCGGCGGCCTCGGCCGGGAGGGGCGCGTCGATGGGGCGCTCGTGCACGGCCTCCTCACGGACGCGCGGATCGTCCTGGAGGGGGAAGTCGGTCGCCAACTCGGGGCGGAACAGCGGGCCCTGATCGCGTGCCGCGTCGTCCGCCGGGCGCACCGAGAGCGTGATGCGCTCGAGCGACCGCTGCAGGGCGGCGTGGAGGCCGAGGCTCGCGAGCACCGCCGCCGCCAGGCGCAGCCGCGATCGCCAGCGCCGGGACGGCGCGGCGAGGGGGAGGGGCGCGGGCGCGGCCGGAGAGCGGTTCATGCCTGCCTCATTCGCCGGCAGCGGCCCCGCCGGGGGCGATCTCGGCCGACTGGACGCGGTAATCCTCGATGCCGGCGCGCACGCAGGCGTCCATCACCGCCACCACGTGCTTGTGCGCCGCGTTCTCGTCGGCCCGCACCGTGACGACCTGCCGCAGCGGATTGTCGACCACCGCCTGGCGGAGGAGGCGATCGAGTTCGGCCGCCGACACCGGCCGTGCCCCGGCGTAGAGGTTGCCGTCGCGGTCGACGTTGACGATGAACTCGCGCGGCCGCGAGGTCAGCGGCTGGGCGGCGCCGGCCTGGGGCAGGATGACGTCGATCGCGCGGTCGTCCTCCTCGAGCTTCGACGCCACGAGGAAGAAGATCATGAGCAGGAAGACCACGTCGATCATCGGCGTGAGTTCCAGGCCCGCGCCGAGCCTGCCCTTGTCGATCCGCACGCCGCCGGAGGATCTCATGGCTGCCCCGCCACGGCACGCCTGCCGCCCGCGCGGTCGCCGGCGGGCTGCACCGCCGAGCGAGGGTCGCCGGCCGCCAGGCGGCGGAGCAGGGGCGCCACCGCGTCGTCGACGCGCCGGCAGCCCGACAGGATCCGCCCCTCGAGCCAATGGGCGACGACGGCCGCCGGGATCGCCACGCACAGCCCCGCGAAGGTGGTGATGAGGGCGAGGTAGATGCCCCCGGCCAGTTCCGAGGCGCGGTTGGCACCCGCCTGGAGATTGGCGGTGGTGTAGAAGGCGACGATCATCCCCTGCACCGTGCCGAGGAGGCCGAGCAGGGGGGTGATCGTCACCGCCAGCGTGATCGGGCGGATGTTGGCGTAGAGCCGCGACGCCTCCCGGCTCTCGGCCGCCTCGACGGCCTGCTCGATCTCCGGCAGGGGCCGGCCGACGCGCTCGAGCGCCGTGGACGTCACGGTCGCCAGCACCGAGGGGTGGGCGGTGCACAGCGCCGCCAGTTCGCGCGGATCGAAGGGGGCGCCCGCGCCGATCTCCCGCAGCCGCGTGGCCAGGCCGCGCGGCACGAACCGGCCCCGGCGCAGGGCCACGGCCCGCTCCAGCCCGAACGCCACCACGAGCACCGACATCGCCGTGATCGGCCACATCAGCGGCCCGCCGGCGAGAAACAGCTCCCACAGCGTGCGCAGGTCGGCGAATCGATTCATGGGGCGTCCGATCCCGGGGAACTCTCGCACGCGGGGGCCCGCGGCGCTCGACGGCACTCAGCGACGGCGATCCCCGAGGGCGTCGATCCGCTTCCGCGCGGCGGCGACGAACGGCGCCTCCGGGTAGCGCTCGACCAATTCAGCGTACAGCGAAAGCGCCTGTTCGGGCTTGCCGAGCACGTCGCAGCACCGGGCCGCCTCGAACGTGGCCTGCGCCTGCCAGGGGTGGAGCGTGGGCGGGGCGGCCCGGTCTCCGAAGCCATAGGCCACCTTGAAGAAGGCCGCGACGGCGTCGGCATGGCGCTTCTGCTCGAAGAGGATCTCCCCTTCCATGAGCCGGGCCCGGGCCGCCGCCTCGGCCCCCGCGGCGGCCCCCTCGCCACCCGAGATCGCCTCGTCGGCAAGGCTGCGAAAGGCCGCCAGCGCCTCGTCGAGCCGCCCCGAGCGGTGGAGGGCGTCGGCCCGCGTGAAGCGCGCCAACGCGCGCGACCGTGGCGAGACCTCCGCGCCGCCCGACCGGGGCCACCAGGCGTCGAGCCGGCCCAGCGCCCGCTCCCCATCCCCCCCGTGGACCTCGCATCCCGCGGCCCGCACCACCGCCAGGGCCTCGAGGTCGGGGGAGGAGATCGCCGCCGCGGTCGCCAGAGCCTCCTCGAGCACCGGCAGCGCCTCGTCGACACGCCCGGAGCGGAACAGGGCGTCGCCGAGCATCACCCGGGCGTCGGCGGCACAGGCTCCCTGCGGATGGGCCTCGAGTTGGGCGGCGAAGGCCCCGGCGGCGCCGGGATCGTCGCGCATGGCGAACGTCCAGGCGAGCTTGTGCAGCGCCTGCTCGCGGATCGCCGCCGCGGCGGCGTCGTCGACCTTCGACGCGCCGAGCACCGCGCGGTAGGCGTCGGCCGCCCCCTGCCAATCGGCGCCGGCGAAGCGCGACTCGCCGGTCTCGAGCCACGCCTCCGCCACGCGCGGGCTGCGCGGGAATCGCGTGCGCAGTCCGTCGAGCGTGCGCTCGGCGGCCGCGGCGTCGCCCGCCCGGGCCTGGGCGATTCCGAGCTCGAGCAGCACGCGGTCGGCATCGGCGGCTTCGGGCCGGGCCGCCGCCAGGGCCGCCAGCCGAGCGGCCGCCTCCGCATGCCGTCCCTCCGCCCCCTCGCACAGCGCCGCCACGAGCGTCGCCTGCGAGCCCAGCG
>CAISKG010000169.1 GCA_903885855.1 uncultured Planctomycetaceae bacterium | reverse complement strand
GCTGCTGGGTGATGAGCGAGTAGGGGCCGGTCGACCGGGCGTGGACCTTGTCGTCCACGAGGTGGTGGAGCTTCAGCATGTAGATGTAGCCCACCGTCGTCTCCTGCTCGAGCGGCTCGCCGGTGCGGCCGTCGAAGAGCTGCGCCTTGCCGTGCTTGGGCAGGCCGGCGTCGGCGAGGACGGCGTTGATGTCCTCCTCCGACGCCCCGTCGAAGACGGGCGTGATCGCCTGGAAGCCCAGGATCTTGCCCGCCCAGCCGAGGTGCGTCTCGAGGATCTGGCCCACGTTCATGCGGCTGGGCACGCCGAGCGGGTTGAGGAGGATCTGCACCGGGGTGCCGTCGGCGAGGAAGGGCATGTCCTCCTTGGGGAGGATCTTGGCGATCACGCCCTTGTTGCCGTGCCGGCCGGCCATCTTGTCGCCCACGCTGATCACGCGCTTGGCGGCCACGTACACCTTCACCATCTGCAGCACGCCGGGGCGGAGCTCGTCCCCCTTCTTCATGCTGTTGAGACGGCGCTCACGGGAATCGATGGCGTCCTCGACCGCCGGCCACATCTGCTTGTGGATCTTCTCCACCTCGGGCTTGGCCTTGGGCGAGCGGACGTCGAGATCCTCGAGGCGGAAGGCGGCCGCGCGCTCGGCGACCACCTTGTGCTCCTGGTCGCGCACCATCGGGCTGCCGTCGGGGGCCGTGAGGGGCTTGCCGATCGCCTTCCCCATCTCCTCGACCATCGCGCCGAAGGTCTCGGCGACGCGGGCGTTGCCCTCGTTCTCGGCCTCCTTGAGCTGCTTCTCGAACTCGCGGCGCTCGTCCTCGGAGAGGCTCATGCGCCGGGCGAACTTCTCCGTGGCGATGACGATCCCCTCGACGCCCGAGGGCACCTCGAGCGAGTCGTTCTTCACGTCCTCGCCGGCCCGGCCGAAGATCGCGTGGAGGAGCTTTTCCTCGGGGGTCAGCTCGGTCTTGCTCTTCGGCGAGACCTTGCCGACGAGGATGTCGCCCGGCCGCACGTACGTGCCGATGCGGACGATGCCGTCCTCGCTGAGGTTGTGGAGGGCACGCTCGCCCACGTTGGGGATGTCGCGGGTGAATTCCTCGCGGCCGAGCTTCGTGTCGCGGATCTCGATGTCGTACTCCTCGATGTGGATCGAGGTGTAGACGTCGTCCTCCACCAGCTCCTCGCTGATGATGATGGCGTCCTCGAAGTTGAAGCCGTCCCAGGCCATGAAGCCCACGAGGACGTTGCGGCCCAGGGCCAACTCGCCCTTGTAGATCGCGGCGCCGTCGGCGAGCACCTCGCCCTTGTCGACCTTCTGGCCGAGCGACACGATCGGCTTCTGGTTCTGGCAGGTGCGCTCGTTCAGCCCGACGTACTTCCGCAGCCGGTAGACGTCGGGGGCGGCCGTGGACGACGGCGAGACCTCGATCCGCTCGGCGTCGACGTACGTCACGGTGCCCTTGCGGGCGGCGCGGACGATGAGGCCGGAGTTGGCCGCCACGTCGCGCTCCATCCCGGTGGCCACGATCGGCGGCTCGGTCACCAGCAGCGGCACCGCCTGGCGCTGCATGTTGGAGCCCATGAGCGCGCGGTTGGCGTCGTCGTGCTCGAGGAAGGGGATCAGACCGGCCGACACGCCCACCATCTGGCTGGGGGCCACGTCGATGTACTCGATCTCGTCGGCCTGCTTGATGACGAAGTCGCCACGGTGGCGGGCGATGATCGAGTCGCCCTCGATCTTGCCGTTGACGACCGGAGCGTCGGCGGGGGCGAGGGTGGCGTCGTGCTCCTCGTCGGCCCGCAGCCAGACGACGTCGTCGGTCAGCTTGCCCTTGGTGATCTTGCGGTAGGGGGTGACGAGGAAGCCGTAGGAATCGACCCCCGAATAGATCGCCAGGCTCGAGATGAGGCCGATGTTCGTGCCTTCGGGCGTCTCGATGGGGCAGATGCGGCCGTAGTGCGAGATGTGGACGTCACGCACCTCGAAGCCGGCGCGCTTGCGGTTGAGGCCGCCCGGGCCGAGGGCCGAGAGGCGCCGCTCGTGCGTCAGCATCGAGAGCGGGTTGGTCTGGTCGACCACCTGCGAGAGCTCGCCCCGGCCGAAGAAGTATTCGATGGCCGCGGAGATGCTCTTGGGATTGATGAGCGAGCGCGGCGTCATCTCGGCCACGTCCTTGAGGCTCATCCGCTCCTGCACGGTGCGGCGCAGCTTGAGGAAGCCCTTGCGCAGCTCGTCGCTGGCCAGCTCGTCGATCGTGCGCAGGCGGCGGTTGCCGAGATGGTCGATGTCGTCGACCTCGACCTCGTTCTCGCCGTCGGAGAGGCGCAGCATGTAGCGGATCGCCGCGATCAGGTCCTCGGGGCGGAGGGTCATCTCCGTCTCGGGCACCGAGAGGCCGAGCTTGCGGTTGATGCGGAAGCGGCCGACGCGGCCGAGGCGGTAGCGGTTGGTGTCCTTGAACTTCTCGTCGAAGAGCGCCTTGGCCTTGTCGAGGGCGGGGGGATTGCCCGGGCGGAGGCGCTGGTAGATGCGGATCAGCGCGTCCTCGTGGCTCGGGGAGACGCCGGTGCGTCGCTTCGACTCGTCGGCGTCCTCGCGGAGGCTGTTGACGATCAGGGGGATCTTCTGGTCGTCGGTGAGCTCCACCGCCGTCAGCCCCGAGGTGGCGATCAGCTCCGCCTGGTCCTTGGAGATCTTGCAGCCGGCCTCGACGATGATCTCGCCGGCGCGATCGGCGCCGCGCGGGTAGACGATGTCGTCGGCGGCGACGCGGCCCTCGAGCTTGACGACGCTCCGGCCCCCCGAGACCTTCTCCACCCAGGTCTTCTGGAAGAGCTTCACGAGCTCCGCGTCGCGGCTGTACTTCGGGTCCATCGCGCGCAGCAGCGTCAGCGCCGAGAACTTCCCGCTCTGATCGATGCGGACCTGGAGCGTGTCCTTCTTCGACACGTTGAACTCGATCCAGCTGCCGCGCTCGGGGATGATCCGGCAGTTGTGCGTCTTGCGGTCCGTGGACTCGGTGTCGGTGACGAAGTCGATGCCGGGGGAGCGGTGGAGCTGGCTGACGACCACGCGTTCCGCGCCGTTGATGATGAACTCCCCGCCGCCGAGCATGATGGGGATGTCGCCGAGGTAGACCTCCTCCTCCACCGGCTGCTCGCGCGTCAGCCGCAGCCACACGCGCAGCGGACGGCCGTAGGTGAGGCGCAGCTGCCGGCACTCGTCGGGATCGTAGCGCGGCTTGCCGAGCTCGTAGCGCACGTACTCGAGCTTGACGGTCTTGTCGTAGCTCTCGATCGGGAAGATCTCGCGCAGCACCCCCTCGATGCCCTCGTCCTTGCGCTTCGACGAGGCCACCTCGTACTGCAGGAAGCGGTCGTAGAAGCGGGTCTGGATCTCGGTGAGGTCGGGGATGGAGTGGCTCGCGCGGCCGCTGCCGAAGCGGCGAATCTCGGTCGGCTGAAGGCGGCGGACGGCGCGAGTGGCCATGAGGGATTGCTCCGGAGGACAGACGGGGCCGGGGCGGACGGCGGTGGCGATCAGCCGAAGGGGCGCGGACGATCGAAGGGAGCGTGGGGGGCCGCCGTGAGTCGCTGTGCGCTCGCGGGACTGGCTCCCCATCGGTGCACGTCGCGCGGCGGGGCGACGGCACCTCGGCGGGAGGGTGGCGGAAGGAGGGGGCGGAAGTGGCCGCCGACGCCATCAAGGACGGCGCCGGCCGGCACGGAACGTCAAGGGGCGGCGTGGACCGCGTGCAAGAGGCCCGCCCACCCCCCGGGTCTCGGGAAGGTGGCGGGCCTTTCGGGCACGGCTATGCAAAAACTATACCGAGGAGCCGACGGGATGCAAAGTCTCCCGGAGGCCTCCGTTGCCGCCGAGGCGGAAGATCACTTGACAGCGACCTTCGCCTTGGCCTCCTCGAGCTCCTTCTTGAGCTTCTCGGCGTCGGCCTTGGAGATGCCCTCCTTGACCTTGGCGGGAGCCCCTTCGACGAGGTCCTTGGCCTCCTTCAGGCCCAGACCCGTGGCGGCACGGACCACCTTGATGATCCCGATCTTCGCGTCGGCCGGGAAACTCTCGAGCACGACGTCGAATTCGGTCTTCTCGGCGGCCGCTTCAGCAGCGCCGCCCGCGGCACCGCCACCACCCGGAGCCGCCATCACGACGGCCCCGCCGGCCGCCGGCTTGATCCCGTGGACCTCGTCGAGGTAATCGGAGAGCTCCTTCGCGGCCTTGAGGGTCAGGGCCACGATCTTGTCCCCGAGATCCTTCGTCTCCTTGCTGAACTCACGCGTCGCTTCAGCCGTTGCCATCGCTCGAGATCCTTTCCGTTCAGAAATAAGACCGACGGCGGTGCCGTCGGATGAGTCTTGGGTGGTCGGTCCGGGCCGCCGTCGCGGAGGGAGACGTCCGTCAGCGGCGGCCGGGGAATGGGGAACCCCTAGTCATACCACGAAAGCGCCCCTTGGGAAGGGCGCCTCGTGGTTTTGGTCCAGAATGTGCTTTCAGGCCGCAGGAGCCTCTCCCGGCGCTCCCTTTTCGAGCTCTTCGACCCGGGAGGCGATCTGCCCCGCGAGCGTCCCGCCGGCCCCGAGGATCTGGCCGGAGAGCGTCGACCCGAGGGACGAAATCTGCCCGGACAGGATCGAGAGCTGTTCGGAACGGGTGGGCCATTTGGCCACGCTCTTGACGTCGGCCGCCTCCAGGCGGGCGCCGTCGAGAGCGCCGCCACGGACCTCGAAGCCCTCGTAGTCCTTCACGCCGGAGACACGGTCGAGCTCCTTGGCGAGATCGACGACGTCCTCCCCGCCCCAGGCGATCGCCAGCATGCCCTCGGTCTTCGAGAACGCCGGCGCCAGGGGCGTGTCGAGCGTGGCCCGGCGGGCGAGGCTGTTCTTGATCAGATGGAGGTGGATCTTCTTTTTGCGCAGCGTCTGGCGGAGCGTCGTGGTCTTGGTGCCGTCGAGGCGTCCGAGGCTGACGACGATCACCTCGTTGACGTCGCGGAGACGTCCCTTGAGGTCGTCGACGAGGAGATTCTTGACGAACTTGCTCATGGCTGCATGGGCCCCGGAGGGCGACTGGCTGGGAGGAAGGAAACAATCGCTCGGGGGCCGCTCAGGCGGCGACCATCACCCCGGGGGTCATGGTGGCGGAGATCGAGATGCTCTTCACGTACTGACCGCGGCAGCTGTTGGGCTGCAGCGAGGCGATGTGATCGATGAAGGCGCGGACATTGTCGGCGAGCTTGGCGGCATCGAAGCTCATCTTGCCGACGACCGCGTGCACGATCCCGGTGGGGTCGTTGCGGAACTCGACCTTGCCCGCCTTGTACTCGCTGACGGTCTTGCGGAGGTCGGCGGTGACGGTGCCGGCACGGGGGCTGGGCATGAGGCCGCGGGGCCCGAGCACCTTCCCCAGCGGGCCGACGAGCCCCATCATGTCGGGGGCCGCGATGCAGACGTCGAAGTCGGTCCAGCCCTCCTTGATCTTCTTGGCGAGGTCCTCGGCACCGACCTCCTCGGCGCCCGCCGCCTTGGCCTCGTCGGCCAGGTTGCCCTTCGCGAACACGACCACGCGCTTCGACTTGCCGATCCCGTGCGGAAGGACGAGCGAGCCGCGCACGATCTGGTCGGCCTGCTTGGGGTCGATCCCCAGCCGCATGTGGATCTCGACGGTCTGGTCGAACTTCGTCGGGGGCATGCCCTTGATGATCGACACCGCCTCGGCGATGGGCAGGGGGGCGTCGGTCTTCGGCAGCTTGGCGAGCATCGCCTTCATGCGCTTCGTGAGGGCCACGGCTTCGGTCCTGGGAGTCGTCGGGGGAAGGGGAGGGGTGAAAAAGCGGGAAACCGCACCGCGGGGATCAGCCGTCGACGGTGATCCCCATGCTGCGGGCGGTGCCTTCGATCATCCGCCGGGCGTGGGCGGCGTCGCGGGCGTTGAGGTCGTTGGTCTTCAAACGCACGATCTCGTCGATCTGGGCCTGGGAAACCTTCCCGACCTTGTCCTTGTTGGGCACGCCGGAGCCCTTGGCGAGGCCGGCCGCCTTCTTGAGCAGCGCCGCGGCCGGGGGGCTCTTGGTGTAGAACTCGAAGGAGCGGTCGTTGTAGACGGTGACCACGACCGGGATCGCCATGCCGGCGGCCTCGCGGGTGCGGTCGTTGAACTGCTGCACGAACTGGCCGAGGTTGATGCCGTATTTGCCCAGTGACGTGCCCACCGGCGGGGCCGGCGTCGCCTGTCCGCCCGGGATCTGGAACTTCGCCTGTCCGACAACCTGCTTTGCCATGGCCCTGGATTCCTTCTGCTCGTCCTGTCCGTCGTCGCCGTCCGATTCGTGATGGTCGTTTCGGTCGCTACGGTCGTTTCGGTCGCCGCTGTGGAGGGCGTGCGGTCAGGCGATCGCCCGACCAGACGCGCCGCTCACACGCTTTCGATCTGCCAGTATTCGATGTCCACGGGGGTGGAGCGGCCGAAGATGCTGAGCATCACGGTGACGCGGCCGTTGGCCTCGTCGATCTGCTCGACCTCCCCCTCGAAGTTCTCGAAGGTTCCCTCGTTGATCTTCACCCGGTCGCCCTTCTTGAAGTTGATCTTCAAGCGCGGCGCCTCGTCGGGCTTGACCGCCGACTTGTTGAGGAGCTTGTCGACGTCGGCCTGGAGCATGGGACTGGGACGCCCCGCCGAGCCGGTGAAGTCGCCGATGCCGCCGGTCTCGCGGACGAGGTACCACGTCTCGTCGTTGAGGAGCATGTTGACGAGGATGTAGCCCGGGTAGAGCTTGCGGGACACGACCCGCTTCTTGCCCCCCTTGAACTCCGTCACCTGCTCCTTCGGCACCACCACCTTGCCGAAGAAGCGGTCCATCCCCTGCATGCGGATGCGGCGCTGCAGGGCGTCGCTGATCGAATCCTCGCGGTTGCTCTGCACCTTGAGGATGTACCACTTGCGGTCGCCGACCGGGGCCTCCTCCTCGTCGTCGTCGTCCGAAACCGCCACCGGCTTGGCGTCGTCGCCGCCGGCGAACGGATCGGCGAGCTCCGCCGGCGTGCCGTCGTCGTCATCCGCATCGTCGACCACGGCATCGGCCGGCGGCGGCGCGGCATCGGCGGCGTGCGCCGGGGCGGCGTCGTCGGGAGCGGCTCCCGGACGGTCGTCGGCGGGAACGTCGTCGTGGGGGGTGGTGTCGTGCGACATGGCGTGCGGCAGGGGCGGGGTGGGGTGCGGGGGGAGGCTCAGCGGAAGCCCTGGATCGCGCGGAGGATGAACCACCAGAAGAGGTCGTAGGCGGCGAGGATGAACGCCAGCGCGAAGATCATGATGATCACCACGAGCGAACTGCGGGCCACCTCGCCGAGCGAAGGCCAGGAAACCTTCGCCATCTCCGACTCGACGCCGATGAGGAATTCGGCGAACCGCGGCAGATTCACCAGCCGGTAGGCGAGCCAGATGCCGGCGGCCGCGATCGCCAGCGGGATCGCGAACCGCACAAGACCCAGATCCGTCGCCGCAGGGCCGGCGGTCGAGCCGGAGGCCATCGTCCAGGCCGGCAGCACCTGCCACAGCCGCCACACCCCCAGGCACCATGCCAGCGCGATGGCTCCGAACGTCACCTGCCGGGTGACGCGCCCCTGGTTGCGCTTGTAGAGCGACGCGCTCAGGAGCGCTCGCCCCAGCGAACTGGACACGGTCGGATTGTCGGGCGTGCCGGACATGGTCGGTGGCTCCCCCGGGGGCGGCTGCGGGCCGGTTCGGGGGGTGGGGTGTGGTGGGACGTCGGGAACGGGGGGCGTGGGAGCAGGGGCGGCGGGGATCGAACTCGCAACCTCTGGTTTTGGAGACCAGCGCTCTGCCAGTTGAGCTACGCCCCTATGGGTTCGGGAAAACTCCGTTGTGCCATACGGGCCGGGGAAGGGGAATGACGGGGCCTTTTTTCCGCGGCCAAAAGCAACTTCCGGGCGCCGGCGGCCGCCGGCGCCCGGAAGCGATCGGTCGCAGGGGGGGTCAGTCGAGGATCTTGGTGACGACCCCGGAGCCGACGGTCTTGCCCCCCTCGCGGATGGCGAAGCGGACGCCGTCGTCCATGGCGATCGGCACCATCAGCTCGACTTCCATCTTCACGTTGTCGCCGGGCGACACCATCTCCACGCCGCTCAAGAGCTTGGTGGAGCCGGTGACGTCGGTGGTGCGGAAGTAGAACTGCGGGCGGTAGCCGGCGAAGAACGGCGTGTGACGGCCACCCTCCTCCTTCGACAGCACGTACACCTCGCACTCGAACTTCTTGTGGGGCTTGATCGACCCCGGCTTGGCGAGCACCTGGCCGCGCTCGATGCCGTCGCGGGCCACGCCGCGGAGGAGGCAGCCGACGTTGTCGCCGGCCTGGCCCTTCTCGAGCAGCTTCTTGAACATCTCG
>CAISKG010000168.1 GCA_903885855.1 uncultured Planctomycetaceae bacterium | reverse complement strand
GGCGCTCACCTCGCGCAGCGTCTCGAGCCGAATTCGCATCTCGCGCGCCGGGTCGGCCGATCGGCGGCGTCGTCCTGTCCTTCGAGCACGTCGGCGGGAGCGGGGGGGCCGCCGCCCCATCCCCCGCCACGACGCACGAAGCCGCGGGGGATGAAGCGCAGGCTTCCCGGCCCGCCGGGCATGATCTCCAGATCATCGCCGTCCATCGCCTCGTCGTCGACGCCGTCCATCGCGTCGTCGTCGCCGTCCTCCATCGCCTCATCGTCGTCGCCGTCCTCCATCGCCTCATCGTCGTCATCGTCCATCGCCTCGTCGGCGGCGTCATCGCCGGCATCGGCGTCGCCACCAGGAGCGTTGTTGCGGGCCGGCGCCCGCTGCTGGACGGGCGCCGCCAGGATCGCCGGCCATCCCACGGCCACCGCGACGAGCATCGCGATGACCGCCAGCGGCGTGCCGCGCGCGCTCCGCGTCCGCCACCCTCGATCCGCCGCCGTCTTCATGCCTGCCGCTCCCCTCGATGCCTGCATGCGTGCCGGGTCCCGCCGGCACAGGATCGTTATACTCCCCCCACACTTTCAGGGGGCCCCGCATGACGCGTCCGACCACCGCCGCGCTCCCGACCGCGCTCGAGACCACCCGCCCCACGCCCCGGGGGTTCGCGGGCCGTCTTCGGGGGGCGATGGTCCTCTCGCTCCTGGCCACCGTCACCGGGGCGTCGCCCGCCGCGGCCGACGTCTTCGCCATGCCCGAGGGACGCGTGAGCCTCGGCTTCGTCGAGGTCGGCTCCCCCCGGGAATCCCGCCGACGCCAACGGCCGCGGCGCGGTGGCCTACCGCTTCCGGATCGCCCGCCACGAGGTCACCGCAGCGCAGTGGGTCGATTTCCTCGGGCACGTCGGTCGATCCGAGCCCGACGGCGGCCTGTGGAACAACGACATGGACCGCGAGCGTTCCGGGGATGGGCCGCGCTGCCAGATCGGGCGCTCTGGCGACCCGGGGGCCTTCCGCTACGCGGTCGATCGCGACTGGGCCGACCGCCCGGTGACGCACGTCAGCTTTCTCGACGCCTGCCGGTTCTGCAACTGGCTCCACAACGGCCAGGGGGACGGCGACACCGAGACCGGCGCCTACACGCTGGCCGGCTACCGCGGCACCGACGGCCGCCGCGTGCGGCGCAACCCCGGGGCGCGGTTCTTCATCCCCACCGACGACGAGTGGTACAAGGCCGCCTACTTCGACCCTCACAAACCCGGCGGCCCCGGTTACTGGCGCTACCCCACGCGCGCCGACGAGCCACCCGGGCGCGATCCCGCGTCGTCGAACGCGGCCAACGTCCACGCCGGCGACCTGCTCGACCCCGTGCACTTCACCACCCCCGTGGGCCACTTTCCCAGGGCGATCGGGCCCTGGGGCACGTTCGACCAGGCGGGGAACGTCTTCGAATGGACCGACGGGCTCGAGCCCCCTTTCCTGCGCACGCTGCGCGGCGGGGCCTTCGACGCCGACGACGGCGGCATCCATCTCCCGGTGCGCAACACCGCGCTGTCGCAGATCTCCGACGCGCCCGACGTCGGGATCCGGGTCGCCGCGGCGATCGAGGGGGAGGAGGTGCCGGCGCCGCCCGCACCGGCCGACGCCGCCAGCGCGGGGGAGCGCCCGTTCCCGCGCCGCCCCTGGATCGATCCCCTCTCCGGCCGCCCCTTCTTCCCCCTGGCCTGGTTCAGTTACGCCAGCGACGAGCGCGACCTCGACGAGCTCGCCGAGGGGGGGGCGAACATGGTCCTGTTCGTCAACGCCCCGGCCGACGTCGATTCCGACGAGCAGGCCGACGCCAACATCGCCGCCATGCGCCGCTACCTCGACCACGCACGGCGCCGCGAGATCCGCGTGCTGGCGCAGGTGGGGGGCTGGCACTCCGCCCACATGCGCGGCGACGAGGCCGAGATCGCCCGGCAACGGCGCTGGGTGGAGGGGGTGCGCGACCATCCCGCGCTCTTCGGCTACCAGCTCTACGACGAGCCGGAGTACCGGGCCGGCTTCGGCCTCGGCGTCGAGGCGCGGAGGAACGTGGCCGATTTCGTCGCCGGGCTCCGCGCGACGCGCGACTCGATCCGCCGCTGGGACGGCGAGCCGCGGCGCATGACGTCGGTGGTGTTCAACCTCGTCCCCCTCTCGAGCTGGACCGACTACCTGCCGGTGGTCGACACCTTCCAGGTCGACCGCTACCCCCTCGACCGGGAGCAGGCCTACTTCGGCCACCGCGGCGACTGGGGGCCGCTGATCATGGCCTGGTCGATG
Source organism: uncultured Planctomycetaceae bacterium (assembly GCA_903885855.1). Classification (GTDB taxonomy): domain Bacteria; phylum Planctomycetota; class Planctomycetia; order Pirellulales; family UBA1268; genus QWOP01. Next base: position 2,705 of record CAISKG010000168.1, on the reverse strand, counting down.
GGGCACGCGGTCCGGGCCCTCGACGACCACCCCCACCTCCGCAATCCGTCCCCCTGCATGCAGGGGGTGGGCTCGGAGCACACCGAGGGGGGCACGCTCGGCCTGTGGCGCAATCCTCTCTACGACGAGACGCGCTACATGGCCTACTCCTCCCTCACCGTGGGCGCCTGGGGGATCTTCCACTGGATCCGGGCCTTCGGCCGCCCCGACAACCCGGCGATCGCGGCCGACGTGGGGCGGCTGTACCGCGAGCTGCGCACGCTCCTGCCGGCGCTGGAGGCCGGCTGGGAGCGTCCCCCCTTCGAGATCCTCCACGACCACGGCGGCGTCACCCGCACCTTCCTCACCGACTCCGTGCCCGACCTGACGACGCTGGCGCTCGAGGACGACGACCACTACTGGCTCGTGGCCTGCGGCAACGCCCCGCTGCTGCCCGACGTGCGGCTGCGGCTGCGGGGGCTGCGCTGCGAATCGACGGCGCCGCGGACGGCCGAGGTGCTCTCCGAGGGCTGGAGCCGGTCGCTGCGCTTCGACGACGACGACGGGGGCGAATGGGTCCTCGAGCCCCACGCCATGCGCTTCGGCGACGTCAACGTGTGGCGGATCCCCAAGCGTCCCTGAGCCCCGGCGGACAGGCGTTGCTGACGCGGCGCGGCGGCCCACGCCGCGCACCGTCCCACCTGTCCGGCGCCGGGAATCGCGGGCCCGAGTGACGCTTTTTCCCGCTGCCTTGCCTCCATGCGGCGGGCACGCGATGGTAGTCGCGAGCGGAGTCGCCGCGTGTCACCTGCCCGCGATGGGTGGGGGGCCGGCGTGCCACCCCCGGGATGCCGGGGTCGATCCGCTCTTCTCGGGCCGACGAGGCGCCGGGTGCCCCATGCCGGGCGCCGGGCGGGACGTGGGCCCTCGCGGGAGGAACGCCGGAGCGCGTTCCCGGGAAACCCGCACCGGCCTCCGGGCCACGGCGTTCCCCCTCTCCCTTCCCGTCGAGGCTCCCCATGCGCTGCTCCCATGCCATTTCCGCCGCGGCGATCCTGGCCGTCGCCACGTCCTTCGCCGCCATCCCGTCCCCGGCCGCGGCCAATCCCAGCACGTCGTACGCCTTCGCGCAGCAGAAGGTCTACGGCATGACCCTCTCCGCCGCCCCCGGCTCGAGCGCCACGATCAGCGGCGATCCGGCAGGATTCGCCGTGAAGATGAGCACCGACGCGTCCATCGCGGCGCTGGGGCTCGGCGTGTCCTTCAACGGCGGGCTCGATCCGCGGCAGTCGTTCGTGACGCCGGCGCTGCCCGCCGCCCCGGCGGAGAATTACTCCGGCAACGCCCCCGCCGGGTTCTCGACCCCCGCGGGGGAGCGCGTGCTCTTGCAGCATCCGCTGGTCACCACGGCGGCCGGCGTGCCCAACGGTTTCGCGACCACCGCGCCGGTCGTGGGTGACTTCACCGACGGCTTCAATTTCGCGCGCTCCGACGCCTACGCCACGCCCAATCCCGACACCACCATCGCCCCCCCGGGCTCCGGCACGCCGCCGGCGAACGTGCCCCCAGGCAGCTGGCCGCCGAGCGGCACGGCCGTCCCGTCGGGGAAGCTCTTCGCTGCCGTCGGCACCCCCGGCACGCTGTCGATCGACTCCGTCGCCGAGGCGAACCTGACCACCGCCCCGCACGACGCGCTCGCCACCGGCGTCTCCGACTGGACGGCCACCGGCGCCTTTTTCGTCACGGGGGCGGCCGGATCGAGGGCCGTGGTGTCGTTCGATTTCAACCTCGTCGAGCGCCTCGTCGTCTTTTCCACCGCCACGTCGGACGACGGCGCCGTGGCGAGCAACCGGCTCTCGCTCGACATCTTCGACTCCAGCGGCCGCTCGGTGTTCGGGCCGCTGCTCGGCGCCAATCCCTCGTCGATCCGGATGCTCACGTCCGTGTCGACCTTCGCCGAGACCTACAACAACTCCACCGCCATCCCGGGCCATCTCTATCCGGGGCCGGTGAACGTGAATTTCCAATCCACGGCCCTCGCCCCCGGCCGCTACACCTTCGCCATCAAGGGGGGCTCGACGGCGCTGGCCGTCGCCGTGCCGGAGCCGGGCACCACCGCGGCGCTGGCCGCGGCCGCCGCGACGCTCCTGGCCGGCGGCGCGATCCGGCGCCGGCGGCGCATGCCCCAGGCCTGATCCTCTCCCGATTCCCGCGGGCCCGCCCATCCACTCCCCCAGCCGCACGACGCGGCGCCATCCCAAAGGAACCTGCCCATGAAGACCGACCGACAGCTCCAGCACGACGTCCTCGCCGAACTCGAGTGGGATCCGAGCATCGACGCCTCGCGGATCGGCGTCGCCGCCACCGACGAGGTGGTGACGCTCACCGGCACGGTGGCCACCTTCCGCGAGAAGACGCAGGCCGAGACGATCGCCAAGCGCGTGTACGGCGTGCGCGGCGTCGCCAACGACATCCAGGTGACGATCCCCGGCGCCCAGAAGCGCACCGACGCCGACATCGCGGCCGCCGCCGTGTCGGCCCTCGAGTGGGATCCGCAGATCGACGAGAAGCGGATCACCGTCGCCGTGCGTGACGGCTGGGTGACGGTCGAGGGGGCGTGCGACTGGAAATACCAGGCCGACGCCGCCGAGAGCTTCAATGGCAAGCTTCGTGACGAGCTACTCGACCGGGAGGTCTTCGACACCCTGTTCGAGGCGAAGGTACTC
>CAISKG010000167.1 GCA_903885855.1 uncultured Planctomycetaceae bacterium | reverse complement strand
GGCGCGCCGGGCGGCGCCGGGGCGGCGGGAGCGTCGGCTTCCTCGGGGGTGGGCCAGATCGACGGCCTCGCCCCGCGTGCCCAGGCGGCGGGTGCGGCCGCCACGGCCTGCCTGCGTTTCCAGGCGGTCACGGCGGCGATCATCCAGGGCTGCCACTCCTGGAAGAGGAGGATCGTCTCGGCGTTCAGGCAGCGGTCGACGGCGATCCGGTCGTCCACCCAGCGGCGGATGGCGATCATCGCCATCACGACCGGCTCGGGCAGATCGTCGGCTTCGCCGATGAGGTCCTCGAGGCGCTCCAGGAGCGGGGCGATCCGCTCGACCTTGTTCTCCTCCACCGGATCGATGAACGCCAGTTCGAGGCCGAACTGCTGGAGCAGTCCGACCACGCCGTCGATCAGGTCGTCGCGGTCCGGGGGCATGGCGGGACGAGCGCGGAGGGGCCGGGGCGGGAGGAGCGGGACAGGGCCGTGGCGGTCGCGCCGGCGGCCGCCGCGGCGGCGCCGGCGGACGGGGCAGCGGCCGTCAATCTCGACCTGTCCAGCCTAACCCGCAATCGGCGCGCATGCAGGCGACCGGGATGGAGGCGCGGGAGATGCCGGTCGCGCGGTGCGCACGGCCCTCACGACCCGCGCCATCGGCACGGCGCCGCTCGACTTTTTCCACGGCCAGCTAGCCGAGCTCGGCGTGGGCTTCGAGCATGAGCTGCTCCGTCTCCTCCCAGCCGATGCACCCGTCGGTGATCGACACCCCGTAGGCGAGTCGGGAGCGGTCGGAGGTGGCCGGCTGGCTGCCGGCGTGGATGTTGCTCTCGAGCATCATCCCCATGATCGAGTGGTCGCCCGCGACCCGCTGCGCGAGGACGTCGCGCCACACGATGGACTGCCGCGCCGGATCCTTGCCGGAGTTGGCATGGCTGCAATCGACGATCACGCGCGGCGGCAGGCCGGCGGCCTCCAGTCGCGTGCGGGCCTCGACGAGCACCTCGGGGGCGTAGTTCGACCCGCCGCGGCCGCCGCGGAGCATCAGCACCCCCCACGGGTTGCCGCTGGTCGACACGACGCACGTGCCGCCGTTGTTGTCGATGCCGAGGAAGCTGTGCGGCGTCCGGGCCGACTGCATGGCGTCGACCGCCACCTGGAGCGAGCCGTCGGTGGCGTTCTTGAAGCCCACCGGCATGGAGAGGCCGCTGGCCATCTGGCGGTGCGTGGGGGACTCGGTCGTCCGGGCCCCGATCGCCCCGAGCACGATGGTGTCGGCGATGTACTGGGGGGTGATCGGCTCGAGGAACTCGGTCGCCGTCGCCATCCCCAGGCCGGCGATCTCGATCAGCAGCGCCCTGGCGATCCGCAGACCCGTGGCCACGTCGAAGCTGTCGTCGAGGTGGGGGTCGTTGATCAGCCCCTTCCAGCCGACGGTGGTGCGCGGCTTCTCGAAATAGACCCGCATCACCACGAGCAGGCGGTCCTCGACCCGGGCGGCCAGGGCCACGAGCCGGCGGGCGTACTCGCGGGCGGCCTCGACGTCGTGGATCGAGCAGGGGCCGACGACCGCCAGCAGACGCCGGTCCTCCCCGGAGAGGATCCGCTCCACGGCGCCGCGGCCGGCGACGATCGTGTCGGTGGCCGCGTCGTCGAGCGGCAAGAGCGCCATCAGCCGGGCCGGCGGAACGAGGGGCTCGAGGCTGCGGATGCGGAGATTGGAGGTCCGGCGGCCTTCCCCCCCGGGGTGGGCGGCCGGGGGGGCGTCGGGACGGTCGGTCGGCTTCATGCCTCCAATCTACTCCCCGGCGGCGGCACGGCGCGAAAAACGGCCGCGCCCCCCGATGCGGCGCCCCTCGGATCGTGTATTTTTGAGGGGCTGTCCCCGTCCCGCCCTCCAGGAGCCGTCACCCATGGCCACCGCCTCCCGCCCGCGCACGAACGAGACCCTCGTCTCCGGTGCCGACGTCGTGGTCGAGTCGCTCGTGGCACACGGCGTGGACGTGATCTTCGCCTATCCCGGCGGGGCGAGCATGCCGCTCCACCAGTCGCTCACCCGCCGCGCCGACCGGATCCGCACGATCCTGCCCCGTCACGAGCAGGGGGGCGCGTTCGCGGCCCAGGGCTACGCCCGGACCAGCGGGCGGGTGGGGGTGTGCATGGGGACGAGCGGCCCCGGGGCGCTCAACCTCGTCACCGCCATCGCCGACGCGAAGCTCGACAGCGTGCCGCTCCTGGCGCTCACCGGACAGGTGGGCACGAGCGTCATCGGCACCGACGCGTTCCAGGAGACGCCGATCGTCGAGGTCTGCCGCGGGATCACCAAGCACCACTACCTCGTCACCGACGCCAACGACATCGCCCGGGTGATGCGCGAGGCCTTCCACATCGCCACGACGGGCCGTCCGGGGCCGGTGCTGGTGGACCTCCCCAAGAACATCCAGCTGGCGCAGATCGTGCCCGACTACGACGCCCCGATGAACCTCCCCGGCTACCGCCCGGAGGTCCGGCGCGCCCACCCGGAGCAGATCGCCCAGGTGGCGGCCGCCATCCGCCGTTCGAAGCGGCCGGTGATTTACGCCGGCGGCGGCGTGATCACCGCCGACGCCTCCGCCGAGCTGCGCGAACTCGCCCGGCGCACCGGGATCCCGGTGACCATGACGCTGATGGGATTGGGGGCCTTCCCCGCCGACGACCCCCTCTGCCTCGACATGCTGGGCATGCACGGCAGCGTCTACGCCAACCATGCGGTGGACGAGGCCGATCTCCTCATCGCGGTGGGGGTGCGGTTCGACGACCGCGTCACCGGCAAGGTGGAGGCCTTCGCCCAGCACAGCTTCATCGTCCACATCGACATCGACCCCTCCGAGCTCAACAAGAACAAGCTCGTGCACGTGCCGATCGTGGCCGACGTGAAGGAGGCGCTCGCCCAGCTCAACGCCACGGTCGTGGCCCCCGACGCCGACCTCGCGCCGTGGCGCGAGCGGATCGCCGGCTGGAAACAGGAGGATCCCTTCTCCTTCGACACCTCCTACCCCGGGATCCTCGCGCAGGAGGCGATCGCCCTGCTCTCGCGGATCACCGCCGACCGCGACCCGATCGTGACCGTCGGCGTGGGCCAGCATCAGATGTGGGCGGCGCAGTTCTTCAAGTTCAACCGGCCGCGGAGCTGGGTGTCGTCGAGCGGCCTGGGCACGATGGGCTTCGGCCTGCCGGCCGCGATGGGGGCGAAGGTCGCCAACCCCGACACGCTGGTCATCGACATCGACGGCGACGGCAGCATCCTCATGAACATCCAGGAGCTGGCCACCTGCGTGTGCGAGAACATCCCCGTCAAGGTGCTGCTGCTCAACAACCAGCACCTGGGCATGGTGGTGCAGTGGGAGGACCGGTTCTTCAAGGGCAACCGGGCCCACACCTACCTCGGGCCGGTCGATCACCCCGAGGCCCGCGGCGCCGGCGACGGCATCTCCCCGGGCAACCGCTATCCCGATTTCGTGGCCATCGCCCGGGGATTCGGCTGGACGTCGGAGACGATCTCGGCCAAGCGCGACCTCGAGCCGGCGCTGCGGCGCCTCATCGACGCCCCCGGCCCGGCGCTCCTCGACGTGCAGGTGCCCTACCAGGAGCACGTGCTGCCGATGATCCCCTCCGGGATGACCGTCCGCGACCTGATCAAGCGGTGAGCGACGCGGGCCCATCGCCGATCGAGGATCGTCTCCAACCACGGCTCGGGCGTGCACGGCGCCCGCCCGACGCCGCCCGGGTGAGCGGGCCCGTCGTGGGCTGCCCGCCCTGGGGTGGCGTGCGGGGCCGGCGACGGGTGGCCGTTCACTTCCCGCCGAAGGGATCGCTCTCCGGCGCCGTGGCCGCCGGCTTCACCGCCGGGGCATCGGCGGCCACCGGCAGCTCCTCCTCCGGCCGGATCATCGCCACCGCCGCCAGCAGCGCGTCGTCGGTGCGGGCGGCGTCGATCGCCAGCGCCTGCTCGCGGTAGAGGTCGGCGTAGGCCTTCGAGTTCTCCTGATCCTCGCCGGAGAGGAGGGCGGCGACGCCGGTCTTCCCCTCCTCGTCGAGGATGGCATCGGCCAGGGCCGCCAGCCGCCAGGCGGTGCGCCGCAGGGCCTGATCGGGCACGAGCTGCGGCACGACCGGCGCCGCCGGTCCGCCGGCCATGCCGGGGGCGGTGATCTGCATCGACACCATCTTGCTGGCGCTCGAGGCGGGGGTGCCGCCGCCCGAGGTGCCACCGGCGAGCCCCTGCTCGTAGCGCCGGTCGCGGAGGATCCCCTCGTCGGCCTCGACGACGGCAAGCGCCAGTTCGGTGATCGAGCCGACGGCCTCGGCCGCCTGGATCTCCGACTTGGCCGTGGCCGTGGCCCCCAGCGCGGCCGCGGCCCGGACGCGGACGTCGAGCGACCGGGCGGGGTCGTTCATCAGCTTCACGAGCGCCGCGGCGAATTCCTTGGAGGCCGATTTTGTGACGCTCGTCACCAGCGCGAGCGCCCGCGCCGAGAGCCAGTCGGAGGCCGCCGGACGGAGCGGGTCGGCGGGCTGCACCGCGACCGCCAGCACGGCCGGCCGCGCGGCCTTGGCGAAGTCGTTGAGCTTGTCCCCGCCCGCCCGCCTCGCGGCGTCGGCGTGCCGCGCCAGGCCGGCCATCGCCGCCACGCGCACGCCCGTGTCGACGTCCGCGTCGGCCGCCACGGCCGCCAGTGAAGCCACCGCCCCCGGCCAGACGGTGCCCTCCTTGCCGTCCTTGCCACGGAGATCGCCGACGAGGAGCATCGCGTTGACGCGAGCCGGAATCGAGGCGTCGGGGTCGCGGACGACCGCCAGCGCGGCATCGGCGATCGCCTTCGAGGCGTCGTCGAAGGTGCGGTCGTCGGTGATGCCGGCGAGGAAGATCTCGCGCACCCGGCGGCGGATGCGGTCGAGCATCCCTCGATTCGCCTCGTTGGCCAGCTGCGGGACCGCCTTCTCGGTGATGAAGGTGCGGGCGGCGGCGTCGAGCCCGCCGGGAGCCCGGAGGACCTCCTTGAGGTTCTTCTCCACGTCCTGCTCGATCTTGGCCCACGCCGCGCCCCGGCCGGCTTCGACGGCGGCGCGGGGGGCGTCGGCCGGGTCGTCGCCGTCGTCCTGCGCGACCGCGGCGGGGCACGCCGCCAGCGCCACGCCGAGCGTCAGCGATCCCAGGAGCGAGACACGGTGCCGCCGCTTCCCCGAGCGGCCGGCAGGCCGGGGGGCGCGGAGCGGCGTGGCGTGCAGGGGGGCGATCATGGCTCGGGTCCTCGGAAGCTTCGGGCGTGGTGTGGTGCGGGACGCAGGGTCAGGGAACGTCGACGGTGGTGACCGGGTGGACGGGCATCAGCCATTCCAGCCGCGGCGCGTCAGCGGCCGCCGGCGCCGGTGGGGGGGCCCCCCGGCGGCGCCGAGATCCGTCCGCCGGGGCCGCCGGCCGGCGGGCCGCCGCTTCCCGGTGGCGACGACGCCCGGCCTGCAGGGCCGCCCGGCCCGCCGAGGAAGGCGCCACCGGTGCCCCCGCCGAAGAGCGTCGAGCCCCCCTCACCCTCGTCCTTCTTGGCCCCCTCGGGCGCGGCGAGCGTGGCAGCGTACGCCTCGAAGTCGCGGAGCGAATCCTGCGCGGTGACGACGTCGAACGACCCGTCCTCGCGCAGGAAGAGCAGCTCCACCGGCTCGCTCGGCCGCGCGGTGGCCCCCTTCTTCGGCTCCGGCTCGTCCTGCCGGCCACGGGCGTCGAGGAGGAGCGTGTTGGTGACGACGTTCTCCGAGGTCTTGGGGTCGGCTCCGCGCACCGGCCGCTTCTCGAGATTCAGCAGGCCACCGAGTTCGGCCTGCAGGGTGCGCATCGTGTAGTTGCCGTTGGCGGGATTCTCCGCGAGCACCAGCACCTCGAAGCCCGTCTTCGACTTCCGCTGCTCGCCGCGCTTGAGCGAACGGACGAGGAAGCGGTGCTTGTCGGAGACGTGCGTGGGCGCGCTCGGCTCCGACCAGGGGGCCAGCAGGAACGACGACTTCGCCAGCTCCGGCTCGAGGAGGTACTCGCCCGGCAGGCTGTAGTTGGGGTTGCGCACCGCGACGCGGATCCGGTAGCGGTAGGTCTTGCCCGGCTCCACCGTGGTGTCGATGAAGCGGAACATCCGGTACTCCGGCTCCTGCATCGCCTGGCCGGCCATCATCCCCATGCCCGTTCCCATGCCCTGGCCACCGGACATCTGCGACATCATCGTGGCCATCGAGCCGGGATTGGCCATGCCGGGAGCCCCCATGCCCGGGGGACCGCCGCCGCCGGCGCCCGTCGGGGGGACGCGGCCGCCGAGGTTGATTCCCTGCATGCCGCCATCGTCGCCCGAGCCGCCCCCCGGAGGCCCGCCGGGGGGCATCATGCTGCGGCCGCCCATCGGCGGCATCATGCTGCGGCCGCCAGCCCCGCCCATCGGCGGCATCATGCTGCGACCACCAGCCCCGCCCATCGGCGGCATCATGCTGCGGCCGCCAGCCCCGCCCATCGGTGGCATCATGCTGCGACCGCCGCCCATCGGCGGCATGCCGGGCGACGCGCCGCCCGTGGTACCCGGGGCGAGGAGGTTGGGGCGCCTGGACTTCTCCACCTCGTCCCGGGTCATCTCGGCGAGACGGTCCTCGAGGATCTGACGCTTCCGCATCTGCTCCACCACCCAGGGATGCAGCGACTCGACCCCCCACGGCTCGCCGGCGAGCTGCGGGAGCGGGAGCACGTAGGGCATGATCCGCGCCGACTCGGGGCCGAGCGGCTGGATCTGCCAATTCGGATCGAGCACCAGATCGGGGGGGGCGATGTCGGGCTGGAACCCGAGCCACTCCTCCGACAGCTTCACCTGCTCGTCGAGATCGACCTTCGCCCACTGCAAGTCGGCGTCGGCGACGCCGCGGGCGGGCACCTCGGCACGCTCCAGGCGGTAGTCGCTCCAATGGGGCGTGTCGCCATCCATGAGGAAGCCCTGCGCGGCCTTGCGGAAGGCCTCCTGCTGCCGCGTCACCGGCACCAGCGCCATCACGAGGCAATAGGGAACGAGTTTCGCGTCGGCGACCGGCCCGGCCACCATCCCGGTCATCGACCCCATCATCGTCGACGGGGATCCCTCGGCGCCGCCGAGCGGGTTGGAGCCGGGAGCCGAGAACTTGCTCTTCTTCTTTCCGGCCAGTTCCTTCTGCTCCTTCTGCTTCTGCTTCTGCTTCTTCTTGTCGTTCGCCTCCTCCTCGGCCTGCTTGGCGGCGATCTCCTCCGGGGTCGGCGGGGGAACGGCGAGCACCGCCCAGCCCGGCCGAACGATCACGTCGGCCAGCGCCAGGACCTCCGGCTGCGACCGCTTCACCTTCTCCTCGGTGACCGGCGCGTTGAACTCCGTGACCACCGTCGGCGTGGCCACGAATTTCTCCTTCCAAGGCTCGACCTGCGTGGCGATGCTCGGCCGCTTGGCAGTCTCCGCCGGCGGCCCCTTCGACTCGCCGATGTGCTTCATGGCCTGGTCGGCCTTGTCGACGATCACCTTCGGCCGCTGCTCGGGCTTGGCCGGCTTGGTGCGAACCGCGTCGATACCCCCCCAGACGAGGCCGCAGGCGAGCGCGGCGACGATCCCCACCACGAACTTCTCGCCGTGGTTGAGGAAGAAATCGGAGATCGATTCCTTGCTCAGGTTGATGCTGGGCTTCTTCATGGCAAGCCTCTCCTGGCGGTCGCCGCCGTCGGGCGGCAGGGTGCATGGACGGGAACGTCGGACGGAAACGATCAGGCGGGCGGAGCGGGAACTGCGTCGGCCGGCGGCGGATCCGCGGGCGGTGCGGGAGGTGCGTCGGCTGGCGCGGCATCCGCTGCCGGTGCGTCGGCGGGCGGTGCGACGGCGGGTGGGGCGACGGCGGGCGGGGCGACGGCGGGCGGGGCGTCGGCAGGGC
>CAISKG010000166.1 GCA_903885855.1 uncultured Planctomycetaceae bacterium | reverse complement strand
CGCGGCCGTGGCCGCCTCGCATGCCGCCGCACCGCCGGCGGAGGACGCCGCAGCCAGCACGCCGAGCTTCTCCCCGCTGGCACCGCTGGATCTGTCGAGCCCGCGGGCCACGCTGGCCTCCTTCCGCGGTGCGATCGACCGCATCGCCGTCAACATCCGCGACGGCATCACGGCCGACGAGCGGGCGGAGAATTTCCACCTCATCGCCCAGGTGCTCACGGCGCTCGATCTCTCCGCGCAGGCCCCGTCGCTGGCCGATTCCAAGGGGCGCGAGGCGGCCACCTGCCTCAAGGAGGTGCTCGACCGGATCCCGCTGCCTCCGGAGGCGACGATCCCCGACGCCGCGGCGGTGAAGGCCGACGGCATCGACCACTGGCGCCTGCCCGGCACGGAGATCGTGCTCGAGCGTGCCCAGACGGGGCGGCGCGCCGGGGATTTCATCTTCTCGGCCGACACCGTGGCCCGGGCCGAGTCGTTCTTCGCACGCGTCCGCGCGCTCCCCTACCGCCCCGACGCCGGCAGCCCGGGGCTGCACGACGCCTACGTCACGGTGGGGGGCAACCTCGTGCCGCAGTCGCTCATCCGCCGGCTCCCCGCCTGGGCCCACCGCGTCATCCTCGGCGAGACGGTCTGGCAGTGGTGTGCGGCCGGCCTGCTGGCGCTCGTCTTCGGGGGCGTGGCGCTCGTGACGGCGTTCCTGCCGCGCCTCTTCCGCTGCGGCGCGACGCGGGTGGCGGCCGGCTTCCTCCTCCCGGCGGTCCTCGCCGGCGGCAGCCTCCTCACCGACTGGCTCCTCACCTACCAGGTGCGCCTCACCGGCGACAGCCTCGTGGCGGCCAAGCTCGTCCTCCGTCTCGTGCTCTACGCCGGGGCCATCGCCGCGGCGATGGCGATCATGGAGCGCGTCACGGCGCTGGTCGTCGGCGCCCGCGCCCGGCGCGGCGACGGGATCGACGTCCAGCTGCTGCGCCTCGCCTGCCGGGTGGCGACGTTCGTGATCGTGGCCTGGATCGGGATCCACGCCGCCGACTCCCTCGGCGTGCCGGTGGCGCCGCTGGTGGCGGGGCTGGGGGCGAGCGGCTTGGCGGTGGCGCTGGCGGCGCAGTACTCGATCGAGAACCTCATCGCCGGGGTCGTGCTCTTCACCGACCGGCCGGTGCGGATCGGCGACGAGTGCCAGTACGGCGAGATCCGTGGCCGGGTGGAGCAGATCGGCCTGCGGTCGACGCGGATCCGCGGCGTCGATCAGTCGCTGGTGACGATCCCCAACGCGGAGTTCGCCAAGGTGCAGCTGGTCAACTACACGCGCCGCGAGCGGATCCCGGTCAGGCTCGAGGTGCGGATCCGCCCCGATGCCCCCGCGGCGCTGGTGCGCGAGCTTCTCACGCGCTTCCGCGACCTGCTCGGCGAGCACGCCCGGCTCGACCCCGACTCGCCGCGCGTCCGCCTCACCGGGCAGGCGGCCGACGCCTACACGATCGAGGTCACGGCCCTGGCGCTCACCGGCGACGACGGCGAGATGCAGACGATCCGCGAGGAGGTGCTCCTGGCGATCATGGACGAGATCGAGCGCCGCCGGTGCGGGGCCGGGGCCGAGGATCCCCCCGCGCTGGTGCTCCGCGCGGCGTGAGGGCCCCGCCGCTCACCTCCCCGGCCTGCGCCTCGCGGGCGAGCGTCGCGGTGAGCTGGGTCGTCATGTGGCGGTGACGGATCGCCACGTCGGTGTCGGCGTGGCGGTCGGAGTTTTCGCAGACGAGCGTCGTGCACCCGGCGAGCCGGGCGGCGAGCGGCGGCAGGGCCTCTTCGGAGAGACGGAAGTCGGTGGGGGAGGCGACCGACGCCCCGGGCGAGTCGCGGAGGAGATCGCGCCGCAGGGCGTCGATGCCGCAGGCGCGGCCGCCGACGTCGATCACCGCCGCCAGCTATGCTATCGGCGCAATCCGGACCCTGTGCCCCGAGAGGCGCCCGCCCATGTCCGATGCCCCCGTCGCCCCGTCCCGCCGCGAACTGCTCCGCGTGGGGGCGCTTTCGATCCTCGGCGGCGTGCTCGCCGACGGGCGCGTCGCAGCGCGGGCCGAGGCGCTCCCGGCCGCGGCCGACGGCTGGAGGCGGCACTGCATCTTCATCCTCCTCCAGGGCGGCCCCAGCCACATCGACCTCTGGGATCCCAAGCCGGAGGCGGTGGCGGAGATCCGCGGCCCCTGGCGGCCGATCGAGACGACGGTGCCCGGGATCCGCTTCGGCGAGCCGATGGAGCGCGCGGCGACGGTCGCCGAGCGGCTGTGCGTCATCCGCTCGATGACGCACCGCTTCAGCAACCACATCGCCGGCACCTACGTCACCCTCACCGGCTCCACGCAGCAGCCCGATCAGGACCGCGAGGCCCACGCGGACGACTTCCCCGGGCCCGGCGCCGTGCTCAACGCCCTCCAGGCCTCCATCCCCGGCGTGCCGCGGAGCGTGTCGCTGCCCAACTGGCTGAGCATCCCGGGGCCCTCCAACCGCATGCCCGGCCAGTACGGCGGCTTCCTCGGCGCGGTGCACGACCCGTTCCTGGTGGAGGGGGATCCCAGTGCCGCGGGCTACCGTCCGCTGGCCCTGGCCCTCGACGCGGGGATGACGGTCGACCGCCTCGGCCGCCGCCTGGCCCTCCACCGCAGCCTCGACGGCGCGGCGCGGCTCCTCGAGGCCGGCCTGCGCCGGCAGTACGACCGGCTCCAGGAGAGCGCCTACGACCTCGTGGCCGACGGCCGCTTCCGCCGGGCCCTCGATCTCTCGGAGGAGCCCGACGCGGTCCGCGACGCCTACGGGCGGACGAAGTTCGGGCAGTCGCTGTTGGTGGCGCGGCGGCTGGTCGAGGCGGGGGTGCAGTTCGTCGCCTACAACGCCTTCAACCAGGAGTGGGACACCCACGGCGGCCTCCTCGGCCGCTACCGGCAGATCGTGCCCCCGATGGACCGGGGCTTCGCGGCGCTGGTCGCCGATCTCGCCGCGCGTGGGCTTCTCGAGCGAACCCTCGTGGTCAACACCGGCGAGTTCGGCCGCACCCCCACGATCAACAAGGACGCCGGCCGCGACCACTGGCCGAACGTCTACTCCACCGTGCTGGCCGGCGGGGGCGTGCGCGGCGGCGTGGTGCTCGGCGCGAGCGACTCCAAGGGAGCCGAGCCCGCCGACGCGCCGGTCTCCCCGGCCGACCTCCTCGCCACCGTCTACGACCGCCTCGGCATTCCCCCCGCGACCGAGCTCCGCGACCGCCTCGATCGCCCCATCCAGCTCTCCGACGGCCGCGTGCTGCCCATCGGCTAGCGCCGGGCGAGCGCCCCACCCTCGTCCGATGGGCAGGGCCGCCTGCTATAGTGTCGGCCGCGGTCGGGAAGGCCGATCGCACGGGGGGCCGAGGTGGGGCGATCGAGCCGCTCCACGCATCCCCCCGACACCGCCGACACCGCGAGGAGTCATCCGCATGGCCAGATCCGCCCCCCGCCCCGGCGCGTCGCGCCGCCGCAGCCCGTCCCGCCGCAGCTTCCTCCGGACGGGCCTGTCGCTCTCGACGGCGGCCATCGCCCCGGTCGTGATCCCCGGCTCGGCGCTCGGCCTCGACGGCACGATCCCGCCGAGCGAACGCGTGGTCCTCGGCGGCATCGGCATCGGCAACCGCGGCACCTACGACCTGGGCTGCTTCCTCGAGCAGAAGGACGTGCAATTCACGGCGGTGTGCGACGTCAAGGAGAATCGGCGCGCGGCGATCAAGAAGCTGGCCGACGACAAGTACGGCAACGACTCCTGCGCCACCTACCGCGACTTCCGCGAGCTCCTCGACCGCGATGACATCGACGCCGTGCTCATCGCCACCGGGCCCAACTGGCACACCACCGCCAGCGTCTACGCCGCCCGGGCGGGGAAGGACATCTACTGCGAGAAGCCCTGCTCGAAGAACATCGCCCAGAGCCTGATCCTCCGCGACACGATCCGGCGGACGGGGCGGATCTTCCAGGCGGGCACGCAGCGCCGCAATCTCCCCCACTTCGCCTTCGCCTGCGAGCTGGCACGGACGGGGCGCCTGGGGAAGCTGCAGCGCGTCTACGCCCATCCCGCCGGGATGACGGCCACCACCAGCGGCTGGCTGCCGGAGGAGAAGGAGCCGGAAAAGGACGTCGTCGACTGGAACATGTACCTCGGCCCGGCGGCCTGGCGCCCCTTCAACGCCAAGCTCCTCGACGGCTTCAACTTCGAGAAGGGGGGCGGGCTCGTCGGCGGCGGCGTGCTCGAGTGGGGGTCGCACTGCGTCGACCTCTGCCAGTGGGCCGTCAACGACTGCCCGCCGCCGGTGGCCTACCAGCCCCCCAAGGACGGCCAGATCGTCTGCACCTACGCCGACGGCGTGGAGCTCATCTTCCGCGAGAAGGACTGGATCCCGCTCGGCTCCTGCCCCGTGCGCTTCGAGGGGGAGAACGGCTGGGTCGAGGCGGGCGATTCGGGGAAGCTCGTGCTCTCGTCGCCGGAGCTGCTCGCGGGGCGCACCGTCGAGGAGATCGACGGCTACCCGGCGACGTTCCACGTCCGCGACTTCCTCGACTGCGTCAAGACGCGCAGCCAGCCCAAGGGCAACGCCGACGCCGCCTGCAACGCCCACATCGCCTGCCATGCCGCCAACGTGGCGCTGTTCCTCGGCAGGGAGGTGACGTTCGACAACGCGACCAACACGTTCGTCGGCGACGACGAGGCCAACCGGCTCCGTTCGGAGGCGCTCCGCGAGCCGTGGCGGATCTGATCCGCCCCCGCGTCGCCTCCCCCACCGCTCCACCCGTTCCAGGAATCCCCTCGCCATGAGCCTCGTTTCCACCGCCTGCCGCGCCGCCGCCATCGTGGCGATCCTCGGCATCCTCGCCCCCGCCGCCCGGGCCGCCGACGGCCGCACCGACAAGGAGAAGGCGGCGATCGCCGTCCTCCGCGGGGCGTCGCCGGAGGCCGACAAGGCCCTGGCCTGCAAGCAGTTGGCGATCCACGGCTCGGCCGACGCCGTGCCCGACCTCGCCAAGCTCCTCGGCGACGCCCGGCTGGCGTCGTGGGCCAGGATCGCGCTGGAAGCCATTCCGGGCGACGAGGCCGGGG